>JAEYZB010000099.1 GCA_023428205.1 Bacteroidota bacterium
AATACCGCCTAATTCACCCATGACAAGCGAATAGCAAGCATTTTCGGGAATTAAGCCCATTTCGCGCAACGGCACAGCGTTGTGAATATGTCCTGTATCAAAACATTCCATTTCAGGACAAATGCCGTTTTCGTTCATTGTTTTCACGACTTTTATCATCGTGTCAAACGAGTTTTCAAACACCGCATTCCAATAAAACTGCTTTTGCTTTTGCGAGAAAATCGCATAGTTCATCGAGCCCATATTGAAAGCCGCCATGTCAGGTTTCGTTACCGGTAAATGTTTAATTCTGTCTTCCACCGAAAGTCCTATCGCTCCTGTCGAAAAATTGATGATAACATCAGGACAGTGTTTGCGAACCTCAGCTTTGATTTCTTCAAACACTTCAGTACGCCAACTTGGTGTTCCGTTATCTTCACGCGCGTGAATGTGTACAATGCTTGCGCCTGCATCCACCGCACGTTTCGCTTCTTCGCCCAATTCTTTTGGGGTGTACGGAATTGCCGGACAATGCGAGCGATTCGTAGCTGCGCCTGTCAATGCTGCGCTAAGTATGAGTTTCTTTGAGTTCATAAAGTATGAAAGTTTTTAAAGTATATAAAGTTAAAGTAGAGAGTCATTTTGTGTTGAGTGTTTTGATTAATCCCGAAAGTATTTTTGAGATTTCTTCGGCTTGGGCAGCGTATTTTTTCGCTTTCGTTTTTTCAATCTTATTAAGTTCAGTAGCGAGTATCAGCATGGAACGCACTTCGGCACAAGAACCTTTTGCTACAAATAAAAAGTAAGAAAACTCTTTGTTGCTTCTACGCTCGAAACCTTCCGCAATATTGTTCATAATAGAAATTGAGGCTCGTTGAATTTGGTCTTTAAAACCAAAATCCTTTGAACCTTCTAATTCTTGGTAAATCCCAATCGTCAGCTCCTTCGCCTTTTGCCACCCGATAATATCTTCAAATCTGTCGATCTTCATTTTTACTAACTTTATGAACTTTAAAAACTTTTTACTTTATGAACTTCAAAAGCTCCGTTCCTGCTTCAATCGTCTGTCCATCTTCCACAAAAACTTCTTCTATCGTTCCGTCTTCTTCCGCTTCAATAGAAATTTGCATTTTCATTGACGAAAGCACGACCAATAAATCGCCTTTTTTCACAGCTTGTCCGTTGGATACTTTCACGGAAATAACTTCTGCCGGCATTGGCGAACGATAACCACCGCTTTGTTTCTCCTTGTTTTTTTCGGGGAAGCGACTAATGTAGGCGAGCTTCACATTTCCGATTTCGGCATTGTGAACGAAGTATGTGTCGTTGTCGTTAAATATAGAGTATACGGATCTTGTATGGTTATCAATCAAAAGAGAAATTGAATTTTCGGAAACAGATATTAGTTCCACTTCTGCTCCGAAAATATTACCGTCCATAGTTTCAAATAAATTATTCGTTTTTAGATAATATAAAAGTTTAAAATCTTCTCCATCTTCAAATTTATAGTCGTCCCATTGATATTGATAGAAGTTATTTCGCCAACCACTTAATGTATCGCCCATTTTATTGCGTAACGACCAACGATATAAAGTTGTTGCTAATGTGGCTTCAAACTTGTCATAAAATGTTCTATCCGTTTCTTTTAAATCAAATTTTGTTTCGAGAAATTTTGTTGAATAGTTTCCTTTCGCAACATCTTCGTTGCTCAAAAGTTGCAACAAGAAACTTTGGTTTGTTTTCAAACCTATGCAACGAATATTCTCTAATGCATATTTCAATTTTCTGTGAGCTGTTGCCCTATCGTTGCCATGTGCGATGATTTTTGCAATCATCGGATCATAGTATGTAGAAATCACCGAACCCGCCTCAATGGCTGTATCTACACGCAGTCCATCTACCGCAGGAATTTGCCAATCCAAAATTTTGCCTGTTTCGGGCATAAAATTGTTCTCCGGATTTTCGGCATACAAACGCACTTCTACTGCATAGCCGTTCGCTTTTATTTCGCTTTGGTTAAGTAAAATCTCTTTGCCCTCAGCGGCTTGTATTTGCAGTTCCACCAAATCCAAACCCGTTATCATTTCCGTAACAGGATGCTCGACTTGTAAGCGCGTATTCACTTCCAGAAAGTAGTAACTTTCGTCTTTATCGCTGTACACAAATTCCACCGTTCCTGCGTTGTCGTACGCGAGTGTTTTAGCAATTGCCACCGCAGTTTCACCCATTTTTTTGCGTATAGTTTCGGACAAAACAGGCGATGGACTTTCTTCCACCACTTTCTGATAACGTCTTTGAATAGAACATTCGCGCTCCAAAAGGTGATACGCGTTTCCGTGTTGGTCGCCAAAAATCTGAAACTCAATATGGCGAGCGTTTTCAATGTATTTTTCTATAATCAATCGGTCATCGCCAAATGAAGCTTGGGCTTCACTTTTCGCACTCGCAATCGCTTTTAGGATTTCCGAATTTTCGCGCACAATACGCATTCCTTTTCCGCCACCTCCTGCGCTTGCCTTTAAGAGAATAGGATAACCGATTTTTTCCGCTTCGCGTGTCAGCGTTTTGTCAGATTGGTCATCGCCATTGTAACCCGGCACAGTCGGAATACCTGATTCAATCATTAGTTTTTTCGCTGACGATTTACTTCCCATTGCCGCAATGGCTTTCGGATTTGGACCGATAAAAATAATGCCATTTTTAGCGCATTTTTGGGCGAATTCTGCATTCTCCGAAAGAAATCCATAGCCAGGGTGAATAGCGTCAGCATTAGATTTTTTCGCAAATTCCAAAATCTTTTCCTGATTTAAGTACGTTTCTATTGGCGAATTTCCGTAAAGCGCATACGCTTCGTCTGCTTGTTTTACGAACAGCGAATGTTTATCCGCGTCTGAAAAAACAGCAATGGATTTTATGCCCAATTTTTTGCAAGTTTTTATCACTCTGCAAGCAATTTCGCCACGGTTTGCGATTAGTATGCTATTGATATTTTTTTCTTTCACTTCCACAATTCTGAATTAGTAATTTATGAATTTATCTTCTTTAGCTCTGATAGTTTATCCGACAACCCTTTCCATTCATCAACAACAGGGTTTCTATCAAAAGGATTTTTTATTCCTAATTGTTCAATCGTCAGTCCTTCTTTTCCATAGTTGCAGGTTGCACAAGAAGCAACTAAATTCGTCAAGTCTGTTCTTCCGCCTTTATTCCACGGAATAACGTGGTCTGCAACCGGCCACGAAATATGAATAATTCCATGCGTTCCTAAATTCGTTTCTGCACGTTGAAATAATGACGAGTTAAGTTTTTTGATAAACAATCGAATGAACTCTTGTGAGATTAGTTTGTTGCCACAATAACGACAACGATAACCGTCTCTTTCAAAAACTTCATCTTGATATTTTTTAGGTGCTCTTAATGGGTCGCGCAAACTTTCATCGATTGTTTGCGGTGGCGGAATTTTCAGAATTAGTTTTCTATGTCGTCCTGACATTTGTCCGTGCTCTACGTACCAATAAGTGATTTCTTCACTTCTAATTTGTTTCAGTTTTTCTATGCAACTTTCTTTATCTCCAGCAAGAAAATCATTGATAGCTTTCTCGAAAATATCAATTTGTTCCGCAAACCAATTTGGGGTGCGTAAAGGTGCGTAAATGTCCCACGTTGCAGGATTTGTTCCTAATTCACTACAAGTATTTTTTCCTCTACACATTTTTTCTACTTTTTATTTTTGCCCCTTTTTCTTCGTTTTCCCTACATTCTAAAAACCCCAAACTTCCCACTCGCCTCAAAGCGTTTATTGTGAATTACGCGCATTGCGATTTTCAAATAATTGCGCGTTTCGGCTGGATTGATTATTCCATCGTCCCACGTTTGTCCGGTTGCATACCAAGGCGAAGATTTCTTTTCGGCTTCGCTCATAATCATAAATTTCATAGCGTTCAGTTGCTCTTCATCTACTGCCAAGCCACTTTTTGATGCCGCTTCGCGTTGCACAATTTCCATAACGCCCGCCAATTGCTCGCCACCCATTACGGCAATTTTGGAATTCGGATAAGTAAAGAGTAAATTCGGTTGATACGCCAAGCCGTTCATCGCATAATTTCCCGCACCATAACTTGCTCCTACAATGATGGTAATGGTTGGCGTTTCACTGTTGGAAACCGCATTGATGAGTTTCGCTCCATGTTTGATAATGCCTTCTTCTTCATACTTTTTGCCTACCATAAACCCTGTGATATTTTGCAGAAAAAGTATCGGCACATTGTTTTGATTGCAGAGCTGAATGAAGTGTGCGCCTTTGTTCGCACTATCAGAAAATAGTACGCCATTATTCGCAATAATTCCTGT
>JAEYZB010000177.1 GCA_023428205.1 Bacteroidota bacterium
ACCTTGACAAAAGGACTGACTGCTTTTGATTTTGAATTGTGGTCGCGCTTTTTTCTGTTGGAGAAATTATACACAGCGCCTATCGTTTTTTCGGGATTTCGTGTGCATGGCAATCAACTTTCGGCAGACCAAAAACGCTACAGGGCAGAGTGTAAGCGAATCATTGCGGAATCAAAAGAAAAACTATCTCCGTTTCGTCAATTTCTTATGGTTTTTCGGAATGTTCTTGCTCGTTTTTTTAAACCATTTTACTACTTGGATTTTCCGTTATTGAAAAAAGTATATCCCTTGCTGATGAATCTTCCGCCTGTGATAAAATATGATGCTGATACAGATCGATTTTTCTTCTAACTTTCATTTCAAATAAGAATAGCATGAAAGCAATTTATGTGGTGAAACATGGCGCGGCTAAAGAAGCCTTTGCGGTTCGCGAGATAGAAAAACCGATACCTGCCGCGAATCAGGTATTGGTGAAAGTACAAGGTTTCGGGTTAAACTTTGCTGATGTTATGGCGCGCAAAGGGATGTATCGCGATGCGCCACCGATGCCGTCTATACTTGGCTACGATGTTTGCGGAACGATTGATACAGTCGGGAAGGAAGTTACGCACTTAAAAGCAGGAGACCGTGTGGCGGGGCTGACCCGTTTTGGCGGCTATGCCGAATATGCGGCATTGGATAGCAGGGCTTGCGTGAAAATTGATGAAAATATGAATACGGCTGAAGCTACGGCACTTGCTACGCAATACTGCACCGCGTGGTACAGTGCAGCCGAAATGGTGAATTTATATGCAGGAGACAAGGTATTGATTCACGCTGCGGCAGGGGGAGTCGGAACAGCTTTGGTGCAGTATTGCGTACACAAAGGCTGCGAAATTTTTGCTACGGCAGGAAGTGAAAGTAAGCTGGAACTTTTGCGAAAAGCCGGAGTGCAGCACCCCATCAATTATACTACAGAACAGTTTGATGAAGTGATTCGTGAAAAAACAAATGGGCAGGGCGTAGATGTAATTTTCGATTCCGTAGGAGCAGGCTATTTCAAAAAGGGTGTAAAATCGTTGGCAGCAGGTGGGCGGATTGTCGGCTTTGGTGCGGCTGATATGAGCGGTTCAAAAAATATATTCGCACAAATAAAAGGAGGTTTGGCATTTGGTATTTATCACCCTGCGCAATTTCTGATGAGTTCAAAAGCACTGATTGGGGTGAATATGTTGCGCATTGCTGATAATAAACCTCAGGTGTTGCAGCGTTGTTTTGAAAATGTTATTCGCCTTTATCGCGAAGGAGTGTTTCGTCCCGTTACCGGAAAAATATTTTCGGTAACGCAAATTGCGGAAGCGCATGAATACTTAGAATCCAGAAAATCGGTAGGGAAAATTTCGGTGGAATGGTGAATGCCGAGCTATAAGATTTAAAACCCTTCATCCATACCGCCTCCTTTTGGCATATCCGGTTTTTTCAGCTTGCTGCGTTTAAAGAACGAAGCATCCATTTTCCCGAATTTGAATGATACCGTAAGTTTTACAAAGCGCACGTCTCGTCTCATCGTTTGCATTTGGGTGAATGCAGGCGTATCATAATACGTTCCGTTTATTTTGGTGTTGGCGATATCGTTTACACTCAAGTTCACGGTCACCATCTTCATAAAGTCTTTGCTCAAAGAAGCATCAATAAACCACATGGCAATTCGTTTTCCTTGCGGCATAAAGCGCGGTGATTCGTAGGTTCCGTTTACTTGAAGAATAATATCCAACGGGAATTTGTAACTCACCATTCCTTTGGCAAAATAGGCCCAACCGCCATTGCCGGCAGTTTTTCCTGCAATAGGAGCGATGTATGATTTATACACATTTCCATTCAGATTGATGTCCAGATTTTTAACTGCTGTGATACGCAGGGTGTTTTCCCAACCGTAGCTATATTCATATTTTGCATTTTCAAAGGTGTTTATCAAAATATCGGAAGTGTCTGTTTGGCGATATGCGTATCCCGTAATTGGGCTTTCGTGGTAGCGGGCGTAAACAGAAGTCAGGAAATTTACGCCTTTCGATGAAGTTAGATTATAATTTAATTCTGCTTGGGTGATGAATTCGGGGCGCAAAAGCGGGTTTCCTGTTCGGAAATTATAGCGGTCGCTGAAGAAAATAAACGGACTGTTTTGAAAGAAATTCGGACGGTCAATTTTTCGGCTTACGTTAAATTGTAATTGATGTTCCTTATTGATGTTGTATGCTAAATTCAAGCTTGGGAATAAACTTTCGTAGAGTTTATCTGCTGATTTCGGATAGCTGTAGGAAAAAGTTCCTGCGGGAGTATGTGCCGCATAGTACGTATGTTCGTAGCGCAACCCGATTTGATAGGTGAATTTCTTCACTGTTTGTCCGTAAGCAATATACGCAGCACCCACTACATCATCAATTCGGTAATCATTGGAGAGCAGACTGTCTTCTTCGTAATCTCCTAACGCATAGCTGTAGTTTTCTGAGTTTTGCTTGGATTCTTGGCGTTTGTAACTCAGTCGCAAACCAAAATCCAGGGTGCTTTCTTTCGGCAAAGGAGTCGTAAAGTCCCATTGTCCCACAAATTGATTGGAGAGTGACTTGTTGTTGATTCGCTGCATGGTCGGGTTATTCGGTAGTATGTTTCCGGCAGTGTCATAATCGGTTGTGCTGAAACTGTTTTTCCCAAAACCGTCATTGTAGGTGTATAGCAACATCAAATTCCATTCTTTTCCCACCTTGGCATACGTGTGTTTAAAATCAAGTGTCGTGGTGAGGTTTTTGAAACCCGCATTTTGGGTGTTTGCACGATTTCCATTAAATAAAAGATTGCCTGCGCCATCTTTGTAATTATAGTCTTGCTCGGCATTTGTTCCAAAACTTCCTGCCATGATGTTTTCCGAAATGGAAAGCGTGTTGCGGTTGTCGATGTAATAATCAAATCCAACTCGCCCGAACTGAAACATCCGTTTATTCTCATTGAAATTATCTTGGAACGAAGAAGACATAAGCCCCAATCTTTCGCCCATACTGTCCACCGCATAGTTTTTTCTGTCGGTGTAAGTTTTCGGGCGGTTTGTTACGCTATTGATGTTGTAGGAAACATTAAACCCGAATTTTTTTTCACGCAGATTGAAGAGCGCCATTCCATTGTACTGCTCGTTTGTCCCGACACCTAAATTTACCATTCCGTTATAGCCTGGTTTTGTGTTTCGTTTCAGCACAATGTTTAGGATTCCGCCCGTTGCGGCTGCTTCAAATTTTGCCGATGGATTCGTAATCACTTCCACACGCTCTATCTGGTCGGCAGGAATTTGATCTAAGGTCATTTGTGTCGGCTTGCCATCCACATAAATAATCGGGGAGCTATTGCGTAAGGTCACTTCTCCTGAAGCATCTACCGAAACACCGGGTACGTTTTTCATTACATCTGTAGCCGTGCCGCCACGTGCGCTAATGTCTTTATCCACGTTCACCACCTTACGGTCCAATTTCAGTTCTACACTCGAACGGTCAGCCGTTACTACTGCTTCTTTCAAGAGTTCTTCCGATACTGAAAGCGGAATATTCCCCAACTCTTGGTCTGCATTATTAAAGCCAATAGAAATATCTTTTATCACCGTTGTGTAGCCAACTGATGTAATGCGCAACTTGTATTTCCCAAACGGTAAATTATTCAGTGAAAAATCACCATTGTCTTCGGTCAATTGCCCGTCAATGAGTGAATCGGCAGGAGTAAGTAATGCCACGGATGTGTAGCCCATCGGAGCTTTGGTTTTCGCGTCAATTATTTTTCCGTAAACGTGTCCGATGTTCATTTTCGGCATCTGTGAAAAAGCGGAATTGAAATGGAAGGAAAAAACGAGCAGGAATAATGAAATGCGCATTTGTGGTGGTGAATTTTGGGGCGAAGATAGAATTTGGTAATGAGCTGATGGCTATTTCATTTTTAATTTTGCATTTTTAATTTTTAATTGCACCCATGCTTCGAATTGGTTTGATTTCAGACACACACGGACACTTTGATGAAAAACTTTCTGTGTTTTTCAAAGATGTGGACGAAATTTGGCATGCGGGCGATATTGGTACGTGGAGCGTGATTGAAAAGTTGAAGCAAATTTGCCCGAACGTAAAAGCCGTTTATGGAAATATTGACGGACACGAGTTTCGTGCAGAATACCCCGAACATTTGATTTGGGAAACAGAAGGTTTCAAAGTTTGGATGACACACATTGGTGGCTATCCGAACCACTATTCTCCTGCGGTGAAAAAGCTCTTAGCTACGGTAAAGCCCGATATTTTTATTTGCGGACATTCGCACATTTTGCGCGTGATGCGCGATCAAAAATACAACAATATGGTCGCTATGAACCCGGGCGCAGCAGGCGTTCACGGCTGGCACAAAATCAAAACTGTTTTGCGGTTTAATCTGCACGAGAAAAAGATACTGAATTTGGAAGCGATAGAATTGGGATTGAGAGGGAAAATAGAATCTAATGACAATGGTTGGTAGGGGCGAATAATTATTCGCCCTTTTTTATGGGTGTATTTGTAGGGGCAATCGCTCGCGTTGCCCGAAAACAAAATGGTCGAAAAAAACGAGGTGCCCCCCCCTTCCCCGATTCGCGGTACTTCCCTTTTGCAAGGGGAAGAGTTTGATGCGCGCAAACAGATTAAGTGTGTGTGGAAGTGCTAATCCATTTCTCATCTGAATAGGGGAGATGCCCGCAGGGCAGAGGGGTGATACTTCGACAAGCTCAGTAACCAAAAACGAGCAGGATTCCGCTAATTTTTCAGACCAATAATTTTAAACAAGTCGTATATATTCCGATAGAAAGGGCTCCAATTGTTGTGTTCGGCTTGGAGCTGTTCTCTTTTCCAAAAATGCAAGTTGCTTACGGGATAGAGATAGCCGAATTCATAAGCCGTGTGGCTTTTGTGTTTTTGCACAAGCGATTCAAGCGGGTAGCGATAGTTAGCCTCCCTGCGTTTTACTATTTGTAATCCTTGCCCGCGAATGGTTTCCGCTTCATCTAAAAAGTGTTGATGGGCTTTTTTGTTTTTGTCTGTTCGCATAGCCGTCAGATAAGCAAGTGTGGTGGCACGGTGTTTGGCGCGCAAGGCAGTAATATGAATGCCGTCCCGAAGTTCTTCCAACAGCGATTTTTGCATTTGGGTCTTTGCCCCGTCAAGCGTGGTGTGGTTCAAAAGCAAGTTGGTTTTCGCATAAAAATCCAGTAATGGTTTAGTTCCTTCGTTTGCTACAGAATCCAAGACTTCTTTCGTTGCTTTTCTGCGAATGTGTTTGTATGTCCAGCGGGGGCGGGGTTGAAATTCTAAGTTATAGGGC
>JAEYZB010000103.1 GCA_023428205.1 Bacteroidota bacterium
GTGTTTGCCCGCCCACTTCAATTTTTTCCAAGCCCGAAAAAACGCCCACTCCATGATCTATGTGTGTTACAAAATCGCCCGGTTTCAATTCGCGAAGCGTTTTCAAAATCAGTTGTGAATCTTTTGAAAATCCTTGTTTCAAATTGTATTTGTGATAACGATTGAAAATCTGGTGGTCCGTGTAACACGCCACTTTCAGCGTTTCATCAATAAATCCGTTGTGAATAGATTCGTAAATTGCAGTGAACTGAACATCCGCTTTTAAATCGTTAAAAATGGCATAAAAACGCTCAATTTGCTTGGCATTGTCAGAAAAAATAAAATTATGAAAACCCTTTTCTGTGTTGGCTTTCAAGTCGGCTATCAGTAAATCGAAATGCTTATTGAACGAAGGTTGAGGTTTGGTTTGAAAACGAATTTTTTCCGTCTGTTTCAAAAACGATTTTGAGCCGAATTCCAAAATTCGATACTGCTTCATTTGTTGCAATAAATCATTCACAGAAACGAAAACATCATCGGGCGAACCGTCTTGAAAAGGATGTTTTGTTTCGTACTCACGACCTTGATTTTGCTCATAATACTTGCGTGCTTTTTCAGTCGCCTGGCTCATCAAATCCAAGGTCAGTTCCAAGTCCTGCACCCAAATAACAGTGTTCTTCGGCAAAATTTCGAAGAGCGGGGTTTTGAATTGCTGTCCGAAAAAAGTTTGAATGTTCGGAACAATGGAAACACTCGAAATTTTCTTTTGCGAAAGCTGCGAAGTCGGGTCAAACGTACGAATGGAAATAATTTCATCATCGCTCATCTCTATGCGATACGGAAACTCATTGCCGAACGAATAGATATCCACAATACCGCCACGAATAGAAAATTGACCAGGTTCATACACAAAATCTACACGCTCAAAATCAAACCCCACAAGCAAATCTATTGCAAAGTCGATGTCAAATTTTTCGTTGATCGCAAGACGTAAGGTTTGTTCATTCAGCTTTTCGGCTGTTACTACTTTTTCCAATAATGCTTCCGGATAAGTAACCGCAATTTCTGCTTTAGAGTTCTGATGAATTAAGCGATTGACCGTTTCTGTGCGCAACAAAATATTGGTGCTATTGATTTCATCAAACTGCTGCTGACGTTTAAAAGAATCAGGGAAAAAGAAAATCTCCTTATTCGCTAACACAGCTTTCAAATCGTTTTGCAGATAAGCCGCATCTTCTTTACTATTCAAAACAAACAGATGATTGTACGTATTGGCTTTAAACACCGCACCCGCCACGAGCGCATTGCTTGAGCCGCTCAAGCCACTCAAATGTACATCGCCTTTTGCGGTTTCTTTCAACCAATGATTAATTTCTCCAATCGCTTGCGACTTGCCGTAAGCTTCTAAAAGTTCATTCAAATTTGTCATATAATCCAAAAAGCAATAAGCCCGAAACGAGATTTCGTTCGGGAAAAAATTTCACAAGCGCGAAGATAGAAATTATTGGAAGTTATATTTTGTATATGCTTCCCTAAACATATACAAAATCATTATTTCTCAAAATGCACATCAAAAAACGAGGAGAATTCAGGCAAAGTGTACTCCTATGTGGTTACAGTGTCTTCCTGTTTTTCATTGACATTATATGCAAGATTTGTTTTAAATGGTTTTATGATTTCTCTGCGTATTTTCACGTTCGTACTCTTGTATTTTAATAAAAGCCGAGCTTTAGAATAGTCGTAAAATATGACCACTATTAAAAACAGACATACTATAAAAAATAGTTTGAATTGAATTTGATCATATAGTAAACCCGACACAATAGCTCCTAGAATGTACGACAAAAAAATGGCCACTAAAAGCTTTGCTTTCCCTATCAGTTCCTTATTATCTCGATATTCTTTTTTGGTAAACATCGAAAAAAGAATGGCAAGGTCGGTAGTCGCCCCGGTAAGGTGCGTGGTTTTTACCGCAAAGTTAGAAATACTGGCAGTAAGCCCATTCTGCAGCCCCATAGCAAACAGCATAAGTGCGAGTAAAATCTCCGTTTCAGCCAAAGTTTCCTCATAGAAATACAGCCCATATATCCCTACCGTAAACAAACAAGCAATCTCTATAATAATCGGGACTGCATGAGCGATGTATGTGTTTTCTCTGTTAAAATGAATAACAATAAAATTAGACAAGAAACTCCCCATAAAGAACAGAGAAATCCATGCCATCACAACTGCTGCTTTATAAAAGTCGCCTTTAATAATTTCGGCCGAAAGTATCGCATAATATCCTGTGACGTTTGATGAAAACGAAAAAAATATCAGCAACGAAGCTATATTCGCCATACCTGCCGAAAATGCAGTGAGTGACCCCAATTTTATATTGTCTTCCAGTGTTCGTGAATTGCTGTATTTTCTCAACATAATATCCTATTTGCTTATTTTTTAGATTTATTAAACGTCAATTTGGCTATACCCCGAACTTCAAGGTCTGCCTCAAAATTCAACACCAAAGTATTATTGCTCAATATATCGATATTATAGTTTTCAACCGTTTTATTGGCATGTCGCAATTGCAAAATATGACCACGACCCTTTATCCGCCACTCTGCTGTTTTCACAACTCCTCCTCCCGTCAAAACCAATCTGCCTTTGGGATAAAAGTGCCAAGTTTCCGACTGATGTATGAGTAAGTTTTTACCCGCGATTTGTTTGATTGCATCAGAATCTATACTTCGTTTATCAGGACAAACGGAGGATTTATCCATTTTTTCGTATTCCCATTTTGTCTCCTCCCATTTACCCAAAATCTGGCTTTCAGGACTAGCGGAAGCTCCTAACATCAGCAAAAAACTTCCCAGCCCTAACAAAAAAACACCGATATATATTCCAAACAATTTCATAGCTATCAGTTTACAGACATTGTCATTGAGTTAGGCGCAAAAACGGCTGCAATATTTTTTTCCATTTCAGGAAAATCGGCATTACTTCCATTTGCACATTGAATTTCAGTTACTGTGACTGTTGATTTTTTAATAAACCGAGTCAAGTCCAGATTATTCCTGCTGGTTTTTTTCGACCATGCTTCCGCACTGATACAGATTTCTTCGATACGATTGGCTTCAATATAATTCTCGAATGCGGCTTGCGTAAAGCCGGTAAAAAGGTCTATCCGTACTGAAGCGATTAAAACTCCGAACTTATTCTTGATTATATCACAAGCTTCTTCAAATTCGTCAGTAGTTAATGACCGAATAATTTGTGCTTTAGACATAAACAACAAGTCGGTAATGGAGTTAGACAGATGATATCCATACAGTAAAATCACATTATAACGAGTGCTGCCGTTATTGTTTTCGTTTAAAAAGGATTTGAGTACATTTAATGAGCCAACGCTAAAATCGGTTGGAATTAAAATTGTCTTTTTCATAATTATAGTTTTTTGATGAATAACACTGCAAAACTAGACTATGAGTATTAGAACAAATTAAACCTGCTATTAGAATGTAATTAGAGTTATATGCCTAAAATTAGAATACAATTAGAATTTCTATATTATTTTATAATTCATCATATATCGGCAACTTTATCTGAACAGTAGTCCCTTTATTTATGACACTTGAAACGATTATTTCGCCTTTGTGAATCCTAATTATAT
>JAEYZB010000105.1 GCA_023428205.1 Bacteroidota bacterium
CTTTTGCAAAACAGTTTATGGAACGCCAAACTATTCCTACGGCAAAATACCGTGAATTTACCGCGCAAAACCTGGAAGAAGGATTGGCTCACATCGATACGAACAATCCTCCATTTGTATTGAAAGCAGACGGACTCGCAGCAGGTAAAGGGGTGCTGATTATTTCCGATAAAGAAGAGGCAAAAGCAGCATTGCAAGAAATGATTTTGCAAAACAAATTCGGTGTGGCGAGCGCGAAAGTGGTGATTGAAGAATTTTTAAGCGGTATTGAATTTTCCGTGTTTGTTTTGACAGACGGTACGAACTATAAAATATTGCCGAACGCCAAAGATTATAAGCGTGTAGGTGAAGGCGACACGGGGTTGAATACAGGCGGAATGGGCGCGATTTCACCGGTGCCGTTTGTTGATGAAGTCCTGATGCAAAAAGTGGAAGAGCGCATCGTAAAGCCAACAGTAAAAGGTTTGGCGAAAGAAGCCATTGTTTATAAAGGATTTATTTATGTCGGTTTGATTTTAGTGGATAACGAGCCGTTCGTCATTGAATACAACTGCCGCATGGGCGACCCGGAAACCGAAGTGGTCATGCCTCGCTTGAAATCGGATTTGGTGGATTTGTTGGTTGCCGTAGCCGATGGAAATTTGAACACAAAAACGGTAGAACAAGACGAACGCGCAGCCACAACGGTGATAGTGGCATCGGGCGGTTATCCTGAAGATTTTGAAAAAGGGAAAATCATTTCAGGACTTTCTGAAAACTATGGCGATGATGTCATCGTTTTCCAAGCCGGCACAAAAAACGAGCAGGACAAAACTGTTACGTCAGGTGGGCGAGTTTTAGCGATTACGGCTTATGGAGATTCTATCGAAAATGCTGTGAAGAAATCACTTGCTGTTGCTGAAAAAATTCAATTCGAGAAAAAGTATTTCCGAAAAGACATCGGCTACGAGTTTTATTGAAAAAATCCTCCTCGTTTTTTTCGACCACTTCGGTTTGCCTAAATTTCCTGATTAACTTTTTTCGGCACTCGAATTCTTAAGGAGTTCCTCATATTCTGCGAAGCGGTGTTCCCTTATGGGTTTTACATGTGGTTCGGTGTCAAAATACAAGACCAAGCAAGGACTTATATTTTTGTATTTCTCTACATATTCAAAGCGAAGCAGTTCTCCGTTTTTAATACGTTGTTTTATCTTGTTGTGATAAGGGTACATAATGCGATACTAAGATAAAAATTAAAGTGGGTCAAAAAAACGAGCAGGTTTTGTATTATTGCCCCTCAATAAAACAACAAAACAATGCTTACTCCCCGCACATTGCTTACCGAAGAACACATTATGTTTGCGCAGTCGGTGCGCGATTTTTTGAAAAAAGAAATTGCTCCGAATCATGCAAAATGGGAAAAAGACAAAATGGTTTCCCGTGAAAGTTGGCTGCAAATGGGCGAAGCGGGTTATTTGTGCCCACAAGTGGATGAGCAATATGGCGGTTTGGGACTAAAAGATTTCCGTTACAACGCAATTATCACAGAAGAGTTAGCCTACTTAGGGTTGACATCGGAAGCGGTAGGTTATCCGTTGCATTCAGACATTGTTTGCCCGTACATTGAACATTACGGAACAGAAGCGGTGAAACATAAATGGTTGCCGAAAATGGTTTCAGGTGAAGCGATTGCAGCCATTGCAATGACAGAACCTGCTGCCGGAAGCGACTTGCAAGGGATGCGCGCTACAGCGGTGAAACAAGGCGATAAATATATTTTGAATGGCTCCAAAACATTTATCACAAACGGTTATTTGAGCGATGTGTGTGTGGTGGCCGCAAAAACCGACCCGACAAAAGGAGCGAAAGGCATCAGTTTGTTTGTAGTAGAAACCGGAATGAAAGGATATAGCAAAGGAAAGCCGTTTGAAAAAGTGGGCTTGCACGCGCAAGACACCTGTGAATTGTTTTTTGAAAACGTAGAAGTTCCTGCGGAAAATTTGTTGGGAGTAGAAGGGGAAGGGTTTAAATATTTGATGACGGAACTTTCTCAAGAACGTATTGTGGTGGCTCTTGGAGCCATTGCCGCGGCAGAGGGTGTTTTGGCTTCTACGGTGCAGTACACGAAAGACCGCCAGGCGTTTGGAAAACCAATTTCAGAATTGCAAAATATTCGCTTCAAATTAGCGGAGTTGGAAACAGAAATTTCGATTGGTCGTGTGTTTGCGGACCGTTGTATAGAATTGCATAACGATAAAAAATTAGATGCTGCTGCAGCTTCTGCTGCGAAATATTGGTTGACGGATTTGCAATGTAAAGTGGCGGATGAATGTGTGCAGTTGCATGGTGGTTATGGGTACATTTGGGAATATCTGCCGGCTCGCGCGTATGCAGATGCGCGTGTGCAACGTATTTACGCAGGCACGAATGAAATCATGAAAGAGTTGATAGCGCGAAAAGTGTTGAAGTAAAACCTGCTCACTTCGGCTAAGCTCAGTGACCTCGTTTTTTTCGACCACTTATAAAATACGCCTTTTTACTTTTTCAAATTGCAGAATAAAGTCTTTGCCAAAAACTTGTGCGGGCGTTTGAGCTCCGTGCGGAGGTTCTGTGCTTAAAATATTTTGTGTGATTTTGAGAGCTGTCAATGCGGTGAGCAAATAACCTTCCGGTAATTCTAAAATAGCGCGTTTTGTTTTTCCCGCTGCATTTTTTACCTCCCCGTAAATGGCACTGCTCGCGGAGTTTCTGGTTGTTTCGTCAGGCCCTGCGGGACGTTTTTTTATTGCCTTGATTAGTTGGTTTTTGACAAAACGGTTGCGCAAAATGAAGGAAAAAAAATTTCCCCATTTCATGCTATCGATTACTTTTTTGGGAAGAGCGTTGTAAATTGTAATGTTTGGAATACCAGTCGAGCGATATGCACTCGCGACATCTCCCCACGAAATCGCTACCGCTTCACGAGTTTTATCGCCAAAATCCACCTCTCGTGTAAGTGTTCCATTGGAGACGCGGATAATTTTTCCGTTTCTGCGAATCATGCATTTTCCCGCGGCATTTTCTGCAATCGTAATGGCAGTGCCGTGTGAAAGCATTCCTCCTTTTTGCAGCAACACCATTTCTAAAGAAACCGCATCGGGTAATTCTTCTTTCAAAAATAACGCCAAACAATCCGAAGGCACTACGTCAAATCCTACTCCGGACATCAACAGGACATCTGCATTTTTTGCCGCTTTGTCCTTGGTATATAAATTTTCAAACACATCTACTTCGCCCGTTATATCCAGATAATGTGTTTTTGTTTTTATACAGGCATTTGCCATTTTTTCGGAGGTATAGATAAACGGTCCGGCACAATGCAACACCACGTTCAAGTCGTTTATATTGTCAATAATTTCTTGTTCATTAGCTAAATCAAACACGCGATAAGGAAGATGTAATTCTTCGGCAAGTGCTTTTGTCTTTGCTTCATCACGACCCGCTAAAATGGGGGTCATGCCTTGCTTTATGGCAAATTCGCTGATAAGTTTTCCTGTGTAGCCATAACAGCCGTAAATCAAAAAACCGTTTTTCATAATGGGGTGTTTGATTTAAATCTACGTTTTATTTTTTGACAAACGTTCTTGCATTTAGAAATTCATTTCCATCTGAGAGTTTGCAGAGGTATGTGCCTTGCGCAAGCGGCTCAATATTGATTTCGACATTGAATCGGTGGTCGGTGATTTTTTGTTGCAATACTTGTTTCCCACTCATGTCAAAAATGGTAATTAGTGAGTGATTCATCTTCGCGGAATTAATCAAAACGGATAGTTGATTGGTGGCAGGATTCGGATATAAAATCATTTCACTCGCATCATTCAAATGGTTGAGTTTCCACACGGCATTATTTTTGCGGATGAGCCACAATTCAGGGTCAATGGCAATAGAATCAATATCTTCTTCCGAAAATGAAACGGAAAAACGCTCGCCTGAAA
>JAEYZB010000287.1 GCA_023428205.1 Bacteroidota bacterium
ACTCTATCTTCGTGAAAATGTATTCAGAATCAGGATTTGATAACTCATATTACAAGAAAGAAGAATTGGCAAATAGCACAAAAGCAGATAGTTTTTTTACTTATCCTGTGAAAACAGTTATTGGACCTTATACTGAAAGCGGGTTGTTTGTTTTTGCCAAAATCGTCAATAGGAAACTGTTGTCAGACTCGGTTCGTGTTCGTGAAATCACATTCTCATTTGATAACGTTCGCTCACAAGAAGAAGCAAATCAAAAACGTAAATTATTCGATAGCATCTTTACAGAAATTGATTCATTTGGAAAAGATTTTGGCGCATTGGCTGCCGCATTTTCTGATGATGCGCAAAGCAAAGCTAAAGGAGGAGATAAAGGTTGGATTCGTTTCGGACAATATGATAAACCATATAATGATGCCGTATTCTTTTTCGGATCAAAAGGCGAAACGATTAAAACAATGACGCAAAACGCGCTACACATTGTGCAAATTTTGGAAGACCGCCCAACTACACCGGCTGTTCAGTTGGCATACTTTACCAAATCAATTTTGCCAAGTGCGGAAACAGAAAAAAATATTTATGCAGCAGCCACACACTTCGCTGCCGACAATGCTACTGAAGCAAAATTCAAAGAATCGGCAAAGAAAAATCCGAATGTTAAAACGATTGATGCGGTGAAAAAACAAGATTTTAGTTTGTTTGGAATCAGCAATGCGCGTGACTTGGTGCGTTGGGCTTACAATGCAAAACAAGGAGATGTGTCAGGTATTATTTCTGCCGATCAAAAACATATTGTCGCTTTTTTGGAAGCCGTTCGAAGCGAAGGTACGCCCGACTTAGATGCAGTGAAAGATCAAGTGAAATTCGCTTTCATTAAAGATAAAAAAGTAGAATTATTGACGAAAAAAATAGAAGATGCTAAAGCAGCAAACATTGATGCGTTGGCAGCAAAATTGGGTAAATTGGTTGAAGTAGGAGAAAATCTTTCAGCTAATAATCCGATGTTGGGCGCGGGTGGTTACGAACCGGCTGTTGCCTTGGCTGCTACGTATGCGCCACTCAACAAGTTGACCGCACCGATTGAAGGAAGTGCAGGTGTTTTTGTATTGCAAAAAACGAGTGAAGTGGTTCCTCCAAAAGCTACTGATTTGACACAATACAAAGGGCAAATTCGCCAACGCGCGCAAGCAAAGGCTACTCGTGGAATTACGGAAGCATTAAAAGAAATAGCTACAGTAGAAGATAATCGTTTTGATTTCTTTTAGTAGCAAATGGGTGAAAAAAACGAGCAGGAATATTTATCGAAACGGTTGGCGCGAAAGTGCTAACCGTTTTTTGTTTTACATTTCCACTCGCAATTTAAATTTTAGACTATGAAACTTGGTGGCACACTGCATAAAATGCCTACGTTGAATATCAATCCTGTACAGTATTTTTTGGATTTATCAAACGAAAGATTGGCGGTAAATGAGCTGTTGAATAAAGAGATTTCGCTGCGTTTCACCGGAAATATCTACTGTGAAATTTGCGGCAAGAAAACATATAAGTCGTTTGGCGAAGGATTGTGCTATAATTGTTTTATAACAAGTGCCGCTGCCGGAGAATGGATTATGAAGCCTGAACTCAGTAAAGCGCATCTCGGCATCGAGGAGCGCAATTTGGAATACGAAAAAGCGGTACAGTTGCAACCGCATTTTGTATATCTCGCACTCGTGAATGAAACTAAAGTAGGAGTTACACGCGAAACCCAAGTCCCTACACGTTGGATAGACCAGGGTGCGAATAGCGCAATCCTATTAGCAGAAACCCCTTATCGTCAATTGGCTGGAGCCATAGAAGTGGAACTGAAAAAGCATTTGAGCGACAAAACGAATTGGCAGAAAATGTTGAAAAATGAATACAACCATTCCATTGATTTAATTGCAGAAAAAGAACGCGTACGAACTCTTTTACCACAAGAATTCCAGCAATACATTTTACTCGAAAACGAGATTGTAAATATTGAATATCCCGTATTGGAATATCCTTCCAAAGTCACGAGTTTGAGCTTTGATAAAAGCCCGCAAATTCAATCTAAATTAATTGGAATTCGCGGGCAATACTTGATTTTAGAAGGTGGACAAGTAATCAATATTCGTAAGCATAGCGGCTACGAAATAGAAGTAGAAGCATAAATTCAACTTTCCAAAGCCAATAGAATCTCGTTATACAGCAGCCCGCTGCCTCCACCATAATGCTTTACGACCTTTGTTTTCGGAAAATTTGCTTCAATATACCATTGCAATGCAGTTTCAATTTCACCATCAATCCCACAACCGAGCAATACCACGTCAAACGAATTTTCTGCACATAGTTTTTGGGCATCTTTGGCATTGCACACTCCAAAAGCGTTCCAGTTTTCACGAGCATTAATTACGCGTAAAACCGTTGCTGAAATTTCAGTATTGGTGCCGATGTACAAGATATTCCTTTGCTTCATTTGTTGGCTCAATTACAATTGCGTTATTTTTTTATCAATTGCAATTCAATACTTAGCTTCACCTCTTCGCCCACCAGCACACCTCCTGCTTCTAAAGCGGCATTCCAGTTCAATCCGAAATCTTTACGGTTAAGTTTTCCACTAATCGAAAATCCGGCTTTAGTGTTTCCCCAAGGATCTTTCCCGAAACCTCCAAATTCCACAGGAAGAGAGATTGTCTTTGTAACGCCATGTAAAGTGAAATCACCAATCAGTTCATATTCGTCTCCCTTTCTTTTGAAAGAAGTGGATTGGAATGTTATTTTCGGAAAAGTGGCCACGTCAAAGAAATCCGCACTTCTCAGGTGCGTATCTCGGTCAACGCTTCCTGTGGAAATAGATTCTGCATCCGCGGTGAATTCGATTTTTGCATTTTCAAAATGCTCATCTTCGGTTTCCACCGTAGCATCAAATTTTTCAAATTTTCCTGAAACGTTAGTAAACATCATATGTTTCACTTTAAATCCGATTTCGGAGTGTGTCGGGTCAATTGCCCATTTTGTAGTTTCCATTGCTTTTGTTTTTTATTGTTTATAAATGAATTACCTATTCTTTTTTATGCTTTATAAGGTCATCGGAACCTCCATTAAAAGCAATTCCACATCCTCGGAATTGGCGGTAATGGAGAGCTTCTCCGTATTCCATGTCCCTAAGCCGTCACGTGTACTCAACGCTTTACCATCAATAGTTACATCGCCTTTGATTACGAAAGCATAAACTCCGTTTCCTGCTTTTTTGATGGTGTATTCGGTAGAAAATCCTTTTTCAAATCTTCCTAAGTGAAACCAAGCATCTTGGTGAATCCAAACACCCGCATCATCAGTATTAGGGGAAAGAATTTGTGCCAATTTATTATGCATTTCTCCTTCATTAAGCTGAATTTGAGAATAGCGCGGTTCGACATTTCGTTTGTTCGGATATACCCAAATTTGGAGTAATTCTACCGGTTTTCCTTTGCTATGATTATACTCACTGTGAAAAATACCTGTTCCTGCACTCATCGCCTGAACTTCTCCTTTGCGAATCACCGCAACATTGCCCATAGAATCTTTGTGTTCCAAATCGCCTTCCAGCGGAATGGTGATGATTTCCATATTGTCGTGCGGGTGTGTTCCAAATCCGGTTCCGCCATCAATCCGGTCGTCATTCAGCACACGCAAAGCGCCAAAATTTACACGTTCCGGATTAAAGTAGTTGGCGAAACTGAATGTATGAAAGCTTTTAAGCCATCCGTGGTTTACTTTGCCACGAGTGTCGGCTTTATGAATCACTGTATTTGCCATGATGCTATATTTTTATTTTGATGGGACAAAGGTGCGGCATATTTTCGACCAAAACATTGAACTAGGACAAGAAAAGCAAAAACGCGGATAGTCGTTGTTTTTTTCTGAAAACTCACTATTGACCCCTATGTTATGAACTTGATAAACTTTTCAGTTTATAATCTATTTTCGCGCAATGCGAATTCTGCAACTCACCAAAAAGTTTCCCTATCCGGTTAAAGACGGAGAAGTTATCGGCATTATCAATCTTACGATTGGTTTTCATCATCACGGACACACGGTTGACGTACTTTCACTAAACACCAATAAACATTATTTCAATCCGACAAAACTACCAAAAGCAGTGGCCGACATCGCCAATTTTAAAGCGATTGACATTAATACTGATGTGAAAATTCCTGCTGCTTTTTTCAACCTATTTACCCAAAAGTCGTACAACGTAGAACGATTTTACAGTAAAGAATATGAAGCGCAATTGTTTAAACTATTGAGCGAAACGAAATACGATTTCATTTTGCTCGAGGGCATTTATTTAATGCGCTATATTGATGTAATTCGCAAGGCGAAAAATGAATTTGAAATTAATCGAAAAACACCGGTAGTACAGCGTCCGCAGAATGTGGAATACATTATTTGGCAACGTTTGGCAGACGCTGAAACCAACTTTTTGAAACGCACCTACTTGCGCTTTTTGGCAAAACGAATAAAACGTTTTGAACTGCAAAGTATGAACCAAGCCGATTTATTCATACCGGTCAGTCAAACGGATTTAGATATTTTTCAGCGAGAAGGCTGTAAATTGCCTGCCGTTGCCATTCCGACCGGCTATGTGTTTGATGATTTGCCGGAATTGAATGTAGCGAAAGAAACGAACAGCGTGGCGTTTATTGGCGGAATGGATTGGCTACCGAACCGCGAAGGCGTGGAGTGGTTTTTGAATGAAGTGTGGGCGAGAGTACTGGTAGAAATTCCTGATGCGCAATTTTATTTGGCAGGAAGAAATTTTCCTGATGATTTGAAAAAACGCACGGATAAAGGAGTCAGTTTTGTGGGAGAAGTGGAAAA
>JAEYZB010000114.1 GCA_023428205.1 Bacteroidota bacterium
TTAGTGCTTGATGCAGATGCACTGAACATCATTTCAAAAGACAAAAAGTTATTCAAACAAATTCCTGCAAACACCATTCTCACTCCTCACCCGAAAGAGTTTGACCGATTATTTGGCGCGCATATAAGTGAGGACGAACGCAGAAAAACGGCAATAGCGCAAGCGCAAAAACACAACCTGATAATTGTATTAAAAGGACACAAAACTTTAATCACAAACGGCACAGAAAGTTTCCTGAACACCACAGGTAATGCAGGATTGGCGAAAGGCGGTTCGGGTGATGCGCTCACGGGAATTATCACGGCATTTTTAGCACAAGGTTACGAGCCGTTTATTGCTGCACAATTAGGTGTTTACATTCACGGCTTGGCAGCCGATATTTGCCTGCAATATCAAAGTGAAGAAAGTATGCTAATAACAGATGTGATTGAATGTTTGGGCGAAGCTTTTAAACGATTACTAAAATAAATCCTGCTCGTTTTTTCTGACCACATTGTGCTTCCTGCTCATTTTTTTACCCCATTTCCGTTTAAATCGCTGAATCGTTTTTTACCGAGCAAAAAGTATTGCCAAACAATCGATTTTTTGTAGAGCGTTTTCGGCACAGAATGTTTGGTGTGTTTCCTTTTTTTCAGCGTGTAAAAAAGCTGTTTTATAAAATCATTATGTGCCCGAAGAATCGGCATCGCATCTTTCCAATTTTTATTTTTCACGACACTTTGCAAAATGGCAATTCCATCTAACATCAAGCGAAACGGCAAAGTCCACCACAAGCGCGACCAAGGCAAATTTTTAGTGAGCAAAAACAGAGAATTGCGGAAATTCAAATACGTTTTTCTCGGACTTCCCTGCGGTAGCGAACCTCCTCCTACATGGTAAACATGTGCTTGCGGAACAACCGCAATTTGATGACCGAAACTCTGAATGCGCCAGCACAAATCAATTTCTTCCTGATGCGCGAAAAAATCTTCGTCTAAACCACCCGTTTGCCAATATACATCGGAACGAACGAACAAACACGCACCTGTTGCCCAAAAAACAGGAACAACATCCTCGTATTGCTGCTCGTTTTTTTCGACCGTTTCAAAGATTCTGCCACGACAAAATGCGTAACCCAGATAATCTACATAACCTCCCGAAGCACCCGCATACTCAAACGAATTTTTATCGTGATACGCTAAGATTTTCGGTTGTGCGGCCGCGTAATTTTCGATCGTTTCTAAAAAATCAATCACCGGCAAAAGCCAGTTTTCTGTCACCTCCACATCTTGATTCAACAGTACATAATACTTTGCTCTCACTTGTTTCAGCGCTTCATTATAGCCACCGGCAAAACCTTTGTTTTCAGAATTCTGAACGACACGAACGGTTGGATATTTTTCTCGCACAAAAGCGACACTATCATCCGTAGAAGCATTATCGGCATACACCACTTCTGTGTTTTTTAAGTTCGAATATTGTACTACGCTTGGCAAAAACTGTTCCAAAAAACGTTTCCCGTTCCAACCTAAAATGACAACAGCAACCAAAATTTCTTCTTTCTCCACGAAGCTAAAACTATAAATGAAAATGGCGCAAGCAAAACTCACGCCATTTTTAATTCTCTATTTCAAATTGTTTAAACGTATTCCTCTACCGCAGGGCAGGTACAAATCAAATTCCTGTCTCCGTGTGAATCGTTGATGCGGTTTACGCTTGCCCAGAATTTATTGTGGCGCGCAAATGGCAATGGAAACGCTGCGACTTCACGGGAATAGCTGTGATTCCATTCTTCTGCCGTCACTTCGTCCACTGTATGAGGTGCATTTTTCAATGGATTATCGGTAGCGTCCAATTCTTTACGCTGAATTTGTTCAATTTCGCGTTTGATTTGAATAAGTGCATCGCAGAAACGATCTAATTCTTCTTTATCTTCACTTTCTGTCGGCTCTATCATCAAGGTTCCCGCCACAGGGAAAGAAACGGTTGGTGCGTGGAAACCATAGTCCATCAAGCGTTTTGCTACATCACCTACTTCCACTCCTACTGTGTGTTTATATGCGCGGAAATCCAAAATAAATTCGTGCGCTACACTGCCGTTTTCGCCTGTGTAAAGCACATCAAATTCTTTTTCCAAACGAGCACGCATATAGTTCGCATTGAAAATCGCGTATTCTGTTGCTTTTTTCAGACCACTTGCCCCCAACATTTTGATGTAACCATAAGAAATCAACAAAATGCTTGCGCTTCCCCAAGGTGCAGAAGATACCGCAGGAATTGCTTTTTCGCCACCTGTTTTACTTACCGGATTGCTCGGCAAATACGGAGCAAGATGTTTCGCAACACAGATTGGTCCCATTCCGGGTCCGCCACCTCCGTGCGGAATGGCAAATGTTTTATGCAGATTGATGTGATTCACATCTGCACCGATAAAGCCCGGTCCTGTGATACCTACTTGCGCATTAAGGTTTGCCCCGTCCATATACACTTGTCCGCCATTTGCGTGAATAAGCGCGCAAACATCTTTAATGTTCGTTTCAAACACTCCGTGCGTTGATGGATACGTTACCATCAAGCAGCTCAAATTATCTTTATGTTCTTCCACTTTCGCTACCAAATCATTGAAGTTGATGTTGCCTTTTTCGTCAGTCGCAACAACGACTACTTTCAAGCCCAACATCGCTGCAGTAGCCGGATTCGTACCGTGTGCAGAAGCAGGAATCAGTGCCACATTGCGGTGTCCTTGCCCAATATCTTTTTGATAAGCGTGAATAACTTGCAATCCTGCATATTCGCCTTGCGCACCTGAATTCGGCTGCAAAGAAGTTGCATAAAATCCCGTAATTTCCGATAGCGCATTTTCCAACTCCGTAATCATCGTTCTGTATCCTTCTGTTTGATTGACAGGTGCGAATGGATGAATGTGTGCAAATACCGCCCAGCTAACCGGCTCTAATTCAGCAGCCGCATTCAGCTTCATTGTACAAGAACCCAAGGCAATCATTGATTTTGTCAAGGACAAATCTTTATTCTCCAAAGTTTTGATGTAGCGCATCAACTGTGTTTCGGTGTGGTGCGAATTGAACACTTGCGCTTGCAAATAAGCCGAAGTTCTTATCAATGATTTTGGTACAGAAATAGTCGCATCTTCTTTTGCCGAAACAACATTTGGTGAATATGTTTTACCCGCAGCTTGCGCAAAAATCGAAACGATTACTTCAATATCTTTCGGCAAAGTGGTTTCATCTATGGCAATAGAAACAAGATTGTTTGCATAGTAGAAATTCACCTCATTTTTTTCACCTATTTCTCTAAGGGCTGCTGCGTCATTCACTTCCACTGTCAATGTATCGAAGAAAAATTCGTTTTTGATGATATAGCCCAACGCTTTCAATTTTGCCGCCAAAACCTGTGTGTTTCCATGAATACGCAATGCAATATTTTTCACGCCTTGCGCTCCGTGATAAACGCCATACATTCCCGCCATAATTGCGAGCAACGCTTGCGCTGTACAAATATTGGAAGTCGCTTTTTCTCTGCGAATGTGCTGTTCGCGCGTTTGCAAGGCCATACGCAAAGCCGTTTTGTTTCGGCTGTCTACCGAAATACCGATAATGCGACCCGGAATGATACGTTTAAAGTCATCTTTCGTAGCGAAATAAGCCGCGTGCGGTCCACCAAAACCCATTGGAACGCCAAAACGTTGCGTATTGCCGATAGCGCAATCTGCGCCAAATTCGCCCGGAGGCGTAAGCAATGCCAACGACAACAAATCAGCCGCCACGGTTACATAACATTCTATCGCATGCGCTTTTTCAATAAATGATTTATATTCAATCACACTTCCATCTGCCGCAGGATATTGGAGCAATGCGCCAAAAAAATCGTTTGTCAATTCAACCGTTTCGTGATTGCCGACAACCACTTCAATTCCCAACACCGAAGCGCGGGTTTGCACTACAGCAATCGTTTGCGGAAAACATTTTTCGGAAACAAAAAACTTCGTGAACTCAAAACCGCGTTTGTTTTTTACGCCCAAAAACATAGTCATCGCCTCAGCTGCGGCAGTTCCTTCGTCCAATAAAGACGCATTCGCAATCGGCAATGCCGTCAAATCGGAAACCACCGTTTGATAATTCAACAACGCTTCCAAACGACCTTGCGCGATCTCGGCTTGGTAAGGCGTGTACTGTGTGTACCAACCCGGATTTTCAAAAATATTTCTGCGAATAGCTGCTGGCGTAATCGTGTTGTAATACCCCAAACCGATATAGCTTTTGAACACTTTGTTTTTCGCTGCCAACTTTTTCAATTCCTGCAAATACTCAAATTCGCTCAAACCCTCCGGCAAATTCAACGGTCGCTCTCGCAAAATGCTATTCGGCACAGTTTTATCAATCAGTTCCTGCACACTTTTCAAACCTAAAGTTTGCAACATTTGTTTTTCCGATTCCGCGTCCACACCAATGTGGCGATTTACAAACGCGTCCGTAGAGCGAAGATTAAGCGACATATTATTTGAATTTTGGGCGCAAAAATACGATTTCTAAGCACAATTTTTGGGGTGTGCAGAAGATGTGCGAAAATGAATTAAACAATCTGACGATGAATAATACTTTTGGAATATGAAAAACATATTATTACTCTTAATTCTTTTGCCGTTACTTTCATCTGCACAAAAAAGCAGCAAACCGGTTTTCCTTTCCGACAGTTCAGAAGTTGATTTTTTTAATAGTAACCTCCGTATGACGGCTAGCGAACGTGCGTTATATTGCAAAAGGACTATCGAAGTTGCTTATGCTGTGGACACAAACGGAAGGGTATCAGAAATATCTGTTTCAACTAAAGAAGATTCCTTACCAAAAGAATTAGAAAACGAAGTAGTTAGCATTATAAATTTGTTTTCATATAAATCTGCTTATTCAAAAGGACAACCCGTAACGGCTTTTTTAACTCAAAAATTTACGCTTTGTGAATCAAGGGTTTACAACTATGTTGAACATATGCCAGAGTATAAAGGTGGCGAAAGTAAGATGATGGAATTCATCAGAGATAATTACAAAATTCCTGTCATAGACAAAGCGTACAATTTACAAGGAAAAGTAATTATTAGTTTCGTAGTCGATGAAGATGGAACTGTTTCTGATGTAAAAATTAGACAAAGTGTAAGCTACGGATTAGATATGGAAGCAACTCGTGTAGTAAAACTCCTCAAGTTCAAAGGTGGAATTCATAATGGCAAACCTGTAAAAGTAAATTACACACTACCTATATTGATTCAATATCAATAATTGTCAAATCGTCTAATTAGAAAAAATGATTTCACCCATCTCCATTCTACTTTTCATTGCTTTTTATTTCTCAGTGCTGTTGGGCATTTCGTGGCTCACTACACGTACGGTAAATGAACAAAGTTACTTTCTCGGCAATAAGCAATCGCGCTGGTATTTGGTGGCGTTCGGTATGATTGGCGATTCGCTTTCGGGCGTTACGTTTATTTCTGTGCCGGGTTTGGTCGCGAAAGATAAATTCGGTTATCTGCAAATTATTCTCGGCTACATACTCGGCTATTTGATTATCGGCAAAGTGCTGTTACCGTTGTTTTACCGATTGGAACTCACGTCTATTTATACGTATTTGAAAACACGCTTCGGTTCGTATTCCGAAAAAACAGGCTCGTTTTATTTTCTCATTTCGCGCTTGCTGGGCGCAGGTGCAAGGCTGTTTTTGGCGATAAACGTTTTGCAGTTGTTCGTGTTCGACCAACTTGGCATTTCCTTCTATCTTTCATCGGCTATTGTGATTGTGTTGATTTTGGTTTACACCATTCGAGGGGGTATTAAAACACTTATCTGGACGGACGTTTTTCAATCTTCATTTCTGTTACTTGCTGTGATTTTTTCCATTGTCGCCATCGGACAGCAATTGAATTTATCCGCTTCCGGCTTAGTCAATGCTGTTATTCATTCGCCCGATAATCAAGTGTTCTTCTGGGACTTTCTGCCAAAAAGTTTTTTTCCGAAACAGTTTATTGGCGGGGCGTTGATTGCGCTCACCATGACAGGACTTGACCAAAACATGATGCAGAAAAATTTGAGTTGCCGCTCGCTGAAAGAAGCGCAAACGAACATATACTCCTTCAGCATCATTCAACTTATCGTAAATGTATTTTTTCTTTCGCTCGGTGCGTTGTTATATCATTATGCTTCGGTGCAAAACATTGAACTGCCGACAAAGTCAGATGCGTTATTTCCTATGCTCGCCTTACAGCATTTAGGAAGTTTCGCTTCGCTCGTTTTCATTGTGGGATTGACAGCCGCTACATTTAATAGTGCAGATTCTGTTTTGACAACATTGACCACTTCCTTCTATTTCGATTTCTTGAACGCCAAAGAACAATCTGTTTCTACCCGCAAGAAAATTCACTTAGCGTTTGCAGGATTGTTGTTTTTAGTGATTGTCGGTTTCAAACTGCTGAATGACGGAGCTGTAATCAGTTCGGTATTATTTATCGCAAACATCACGTATGGCCCGCTTCTTGGTTTGTTTGCATTCGGTATTTTAT
>JAEYZB010000115.1 GCA_023428205.1 Bacteroidota bacterium
GCATTCGCCAAACCGATTTCCGAACCGATTTGAAATTTCTTATCCAAGTCTTTTTCAGACAAACCGAAAAACGCCAAATCCAAATCTGCTTTGCGGTCTTTGCGCTTGCGAATCGGATTCGTGTCTGCAATCAAATGTCCCTTTGTGCGGTAAGCGTTGATGAGGTTGTACACCTTAAATTCATCAGCCGAAACCGAACCGCCTTTGCCATTGTAATTCAGTGTAGCGAAATCAAACCCCTCAAAAAATTTACGAAATTCTACATCTACCGATGCAGGATTTGCTTTAAAATCTTTGTATAAGTTTTCCAGGTATTCAGGTGTACCACCCGAAATGTATGTGTAATTATCCATCGTAGATTTTGTAAAATCGGGCGTGAAAATACAGATATATACCAATAAACAAGGAAAGTTTATAACATTTTTGATGTTGATTGTTTCATAGGTGCAGAGCATAAGTTGTTTGCGAAAAAACCTCCTCGTTTTTTCACAGGACTTTGCAAATGGGGCAAAAAAATGAGCAGAAAAGGACATATTCCTTATTCCTTGCTCCTTACGCCTAAAGGTTTACCTTTGCGCCTTATGAAATTAGGAATTCTCGGAGGAGGACAGTTAGGGCGAATGCTATTACAAACGGCAGCAAATTATACATTGGACACTTACGTAATGGAAAACGACAGCGAAGCTCCGGCTGCGCATTTGTGTCATCATTTTACAAAAGGAAACATCCGCAACTTTGAGGAGGTCTATGCATTCGGAAAGCAAGTCGATGTACTGACCATTGAAATCGAAAACGTGAATATAGATGCGCTTTTTCAACTCGAAAAGGAAGGCGTGAAAGTAGTGCCTTCGCCTTCCGCTATATCCATTATTAAAGACAAAGGCATTCAAAAGGAGTTTTACAGAAAACACCAAATTCCTACGGCTGATTTCATTTTGACCGACAACTTGGATGCCGTGAAGGCAAATGCTGATTTTTTACCTGCGGCCAATAAATTGCGCACGGGCGGTTATGACGGAAAAGGAGTGGAGCTGTTGCATACTCCTGCTGATTTTTTCAAGGGATTTACCGAACCGTCTTTACTGGAAAAATTGGTAGATGTACAAAAGGAGTTGGCGGTGTTGGTCGCTGTCGGGCTGAATGGCGAAACGGCAGTCTATGAACCGACCGAAATGGTGTTCGATCCGAAGCTGAATTTGGTGGATTATCTCATTGCTCCTGCGGATTTGACGGAAGCGCAAGTTGCAGAAGCCAAAGCCATTTCTTTACAGGCGGTGAAAGCGTTGAACTCTGCCGGACTTTTTGCGGTAGAACTGTTTCTCGCGAAATCGGGCGAAATTCTGGTCAACGAAATTGCTCCGCGTGCACACAATAGCGGTCATCAAACTATAGAAGGAAACAACATTTCGCAATACGATATGCAGTTGCGTATTTTTCAAGAACTGCCACTCGGAAAACCAACCAATCGCGGGTTTTCGCTGATGTGGAATTTGATTGGCGAAAAAGGGTTTGAAGGGAAAGCTATTTATGCTGGTTTGGATAAGGCATTGGAAGTAGAAGGCGTTTTTGTTCATCAATATGGGAAGACCCTTACCAAGTCGGGGCGCAAAATGGGACACATTACGATACTTGGCGAAAGCGCGAATGAGTTAAAGGAAAAGTTGGATTTGGTAAAACAAAACGTGAAAGTAGTTGCTTAAAGTATGATATTCGGAATAGGAAGTGATATTATTGAAATTGAGCGAGTTGGAAAGTCAATACTCAAGGAAGAGTTTAAGCAAAAATTATACTCTGAGCGGGAGATTGCCTACTGTGAAGCGAACCGAAAAGCAGAAAGTTATGCGGCTCGTTTTGCCGGAAAAGAAGCCTTTTTCAAAGCTCTGGGAACAGGCTGGCGAGACGGTTTGATTTTGACCGAAGTGGAAATTTTGAATGACGAACTCGGCAAACCGTACATCGAACTTAGTGGAAAAACGAAAGAAATTGTGGAGGCGAAAGGCGTGAAACACATTCACATTTCTCTTTCCCACAGCAAAGAAAATGCAATAGCATACGTGGTATTGGAAAAATAGAAATCCTGCTCATTTCGACAAGCTCAATGCACCGCACTTCGACCATGCTCAGCGACCTCATTTTTTTACCCCATCTTATTTTAACTTTTTATTATTGCTCATGAATTTCAGATAATGCAAATAACTTTCAAAAACGTGCTTATAGCAATTTTGCTGTCGGGCACTTTGACCCAATGCAAACCGGATAAAGCCGGAAATGGCAACACCGTACCCCCCGCACTCACTGACGCGACTCCTGTGAAAGGTTATGCGCTTTTGAGTAAGGCATGCGGCATTTGGAACGGACCGGTGACTTCTACTACAGCACTGGGAAGTTTTCCGGAAGCACCGATGGATTTTCGCCCGATTAGTGGGGCACAGGTTTCGTGTAAAAATGACCTTGACCCGAACAACAGTTTATATATGTCGTTTTTTATTGTTTACACAGGCTCGGAATATCAGGTCGCGTTTCGCAATGGCGGCAGCTTTGCGGGAATGATACGCACTTCGTATATGACCTTGGACAGTGTACTGGAAACGACCTCCAATTCATATTATCGTTTTGTGGATTTTAAAAAAGGAGCGCAACGCGCCATTACCGAAGTGTCGTTTTGGGACGATAGTATGCACATTCGGGTATTTACGAATAAGAATAATACGCAAGCAATCGCAACCATTCACATGGACTATCGCGCAGGTTTGCAAACGGCAGATGCTTATCAAGCTGCCAAAACGGCTTTATCATTTCCGAAAAAACAGTTGGTAAAAGACTTTAGCACTACGTTTCAGAATTTAACGGAGAGTATATTTTATGCGATTGCATCAGATCCATATCCTGAAACGGCACAGCCGTATTTGGGGAAAGCGACACTTTCTTATACTGTTGCTCCCAATATTAACCTGACATCGGGCGCACAGGTAATCTTGCTGGCTTCTACAGAGCCACTTATCGGAGGAACAGGACCGATATTGGCAAATTACAAAACCCGTTCGCGTTATGTGATAATCCCGAATCCGACCACTTCGTTTGTGTTTAATTATATGCATCCGGGTTCGTATTATTTATATGCTTTGGCGGATAACAACAGCAATGGAATAATGGATAGCGGAGATTTTGTAAGTACAGCGAATACCGCCTTTTCGCTT
>JAEYZB010000093.1 GCA_023428205.1 Bacteroidota bacterium
GGCATGTGTTGCTATTGGGCTTGGCGGTGGGCTGTTTCGCTACAGCTGTTTTAAACCTAAACAATATGCGCGACCGCGAAAGTGATGCCGCTTCGGGCAAACGCACCTTAGTCGTAAAGATTGGCGCAGCTTGGGCGAAACGTTATCATACCGTTTTGCTCGCAATAGGCATAGTATGTTCCTTTAGCTATTTATTGGAAACATCTTCTTCATGGATTGCCTATTTACCTGTATTTTCTTATCCTTTGTTCTTACTGCAAAACCACAAAATCCAACAAGTGGAAAAGCCAAAAGACTTTGACCCGTTTTTAAAAACTACGGCACTCACGAGTTTTTTGTTTTCTGTTTTATTTGCTGTTGGACAAATATTGAGCTAAAAACTAAACGTAAAAAATGAAAAACGGTCTTGCATTTTCATCGTCAAATTGTCTCATTGTCAAATCGTCTAATTGATGTTATTGCGCCTAAAAGTAAAACCTGCTTCCAAAATGGATGCTTTAGAAAAAGCGGCTGACGGTTCGCTCGTGGCACGCATAAAAGCTCCACCTGTGGACGGCAAAGCAAATGAGTATTTGGAAAAGTTCATTGCTTCGCTTTTAGGTATCGCAAAATCAAAAGTCCAATTACAAAAAGGTCAAACATCTCCATTCAAAACATTATCTATTGACGAAACAGAAGAGTTTGTAAACGAAAAACTGAACTTATGAGCAATGAAAAAAATCCGTGGACAATCCTCCGCACCGAAACGAAATATGACAATCCGTGGTTGTACGTTCAAGAGCATCAGGTACTGAATCCGGTGGGTAATCAAGGCATATATGGAGTCGTACATATCAAACATTATGCTGTCGCAATCCTACCGTTAGACGAAAATTACAACACGTGGATTGTGGGACAACACCGCTTTCCGTTTGATAGTTTTGAATGGGAAATCATTGAGGGTGGCTGTCCGGAAGGAAGTCTTCCATTAGATACCGCCAAACGCGAACTGAAAGAAGAAGCCGGTTTGGAAGCGGAACGCTACGAACTGATTTTGGAAATGCAACTTTCTAATTCTAAAACCGATGAAATTTCATACAGCTACATTGCAAAAGGAATTACGTTTACAGGAGCTGAACCCGAAGAAGACGAACAACTCACGATTCGCAAAGTACCATTCTCAGAACTTTATGAAATGTGTTTAAACGGAACCATCAAAGACGCACTAAGCATTGCGACTGTACTAAAAGCAAAGGTGCTGATAGACGAAAAAAAGATTTAGTGTGACTGCGCTAAATAACGTTCCGCTTCCAACGCTGCCATACAGCCTGTACCCGCTGCCGTTACCGCCTGGCGAAAAACTTTATCCTGCAAATCACCGCAAGCAAACACGCCTACTACATTCGTTTGTGTAGAACCCGGAACCGTAATCACATAACCTTGTTCGTCCGTTTTGATATAATCTTTGAATGGTGCAGAGTTCGGCTGATGCCCGATTGCCACAAAAAAGCCTTTCACCGGAATAGTTGTTTTCTCTCCTGTTTTATTATTGACAATGCGCACCGCTTCTACTTCTTTATCTCCCAGTACTTCTTCCGTTTCAGAATTGAAATAGACTTTGATATTCGGAGTATTTAGCACACGCTGTTGCATTATTTTGGAAGCGCGCATTTCATCTCTGCGAACTATCATATGAACCGTAGTGCACAATTTAGAAAGATAAATCGCTTCTTCCGCAGCCGTGTCTCCTGCGCCTACGATAGCCACTTCCTGACCACGGTAAAAGAAACCGTCACACACGGCACATGCGCTCACACCACTTCCGTTCAAACGTTGCTCGCTCGGCAAACCAAGATATTTCGCTTCTGCTCCTGTTGCAAGGATTACGGCATCTGCATGAATTTCTATCGTATCATCAATCCATACTTTCAGTGGTTTCGCACTAAAATCCACTTTGGTCGCAATACCAAAACGAATGTCCGTACCGAAACGTTCCGCCTGTTCTTTAAATTCAGTCATCATTTCGGGTCCCATAATGCCTTTTGGATAACCCGGAAAATTTTCCACGTCCGTTGTATTCATCAGTTGTCCGCCTTGTTGCAAGCCGGTGTACATCACAGGCTTTAGTCCTGCACGCGCAGCATAAATTGCGGCTGTGTAGCCCGCAGGTCCTGAACCGATAATCAAACATGAAATTTTTTCAGCCATATACTTAATCGTTTATGAAAATGAATGGAAACGTGTACTCAAAAATTTGAGCGGACAAGAATAGAAAATCAATCATTAATTATCAATGGTTATTTGTTAATGGTTAATAACAAAATTATGACAATCCTAATTTCGTTTGTCGTTGTCCTCATTAAGAGAGAACTATTATTTATTCAGGGATAATAATCGTTTTGTACGAAGTAGCGTAACCGGCAAAAACTCCGATTGCACCCGTAACATTTGACTGTACTTTCACTTGCGGACTGAAAGGGCTTCCGGTGCCGTCATTTTCCAACGTAATAAAGAAGTTGTATGTTTTGTAGTCAATGTTCGCCCATTTCACGGTAACGGTATCTCCTTTCCAAAAATACCCATAGGAATCATCACGACTGCTCGCATTAGACGGCTGCCCGCGCTCTATCGGCAAATCAATATTCAAGCCGGCAAACAATTTGTCGTCCCACACAGATTGTGAAAGCGGTGGATAAAACGGTTCACTGTTCCGTTTCGTCCAATAGCGCACAAAATGACCTAAATCACTAGGCACATTTACACGCACTTTTACCGTAACCAAGGTATCGTATTCCGGTTTGGGGTTTGGGGTATAGAGCAATGTCTCAGGCGGAATACTTTGCGGAATAGAAGTTTCGCCTGTGGCATAATATTTTTCTGTCCGAATAGTCATGCTGTATTCGTGTTGCTCTTGCCCGTAAAACGAACAAGTACCCGTAGTGTAATACGTTACAATATCAGGAACCGTGTAGATACATACATTCGGCAACTCTTCCGATGAGTCTTGTGCAATAAACCCTAAACCTTTCAGCAAATCGGCCTTCGTGCTGTCGTCAAACGGCAAATCATTCAAACAAAATTCCATTAATTGAACGCTGTCATTGGTTGTTTTATTTTTCACCCAAATCACGGCATTGTGTTCAAAAAATGCGCCCAAATCGTCTAAATCAAACCCACCAAAAACGGGTGATGTTTTTGTCAATATAAAAATAGGCGGTGTATTGGTTTCGATGTTTGCATCCACCACCAACTGCGTTTCAACAGAAGGCAAATCGCCATCTATTTCTTTAGTACAAGAC
>JAEYZB010000147.1 GCA_023428205.1 Bacteroidota bacterium
AAAAAAGCCCGACAAAACTGTCGAGCTTTTTCTGTGTCGGGGTACCAAGATTCGAACTTGGAACCCTCCCGCCTCAAGCGGGATGCGCTAACCGTCCATTCCAATGTCTCGCAGAAAACGTTTGGCTATGATAGTATGTAAGCGAAAAAAGACACAAGTTGAAAATAAAAAAAGCCCGACAAAACTGTCGAGCTTTTTCTGTGTCGGGGTACCAAGATTCGAACTTGGGACCCCCTGGTCCCAAACCAGGTGCGCTAACCGGACTGCGCTACACCCCGAATTCCCATTTAGGGAGCGCAAAAGTAATAAAGTGTTTCAAAAAACAAACTTCATTTTCATTTGCTTTGTGGAAGAACCGGGATTCGAACCCGGGGTACCACTTTCGCAGTACGACAGTTTAGCAAACTGTTGGTTTCAGCCACTCACCCATCCTTCCAAATGTTCTCGGCTTTCCCTTTCGGGGTGGCAAACATAACTAAAAAATAGATTTCTCAAAGCGTGCGTAAAACTTTCCGGTATGAATTTTAATGTGTTGCTTTACAATCTTTGAATTACATTCGCAAAGTATGCAGAACGGTAAAAGGGTAGGGGTGATTTTCGCAATCTTGTCGTTATTGTTTTCGGCTTGCCGACCGAAAGATGCGCTCGTTTCGCAAACGCTTTCTTTGCAAATGAAATATGGGAGTGAACGTTTGATAATGGATAAAATCTACGCCACGACCGCAGGGGATTCGGTGCGTTTTTCTACGGCAAAAATTTATTTATCGAATATTGAACTATTGAAATCAGACGGCAGTTCACAATTGCTTAATACAACCGTTTATTTTTCGCTTCCTGAAGTTTTGAACGTAACTACGCAAAAAATTCCCGGAGGAAATTATACAGGGATTCGCTTTAATTTTGGCTTGACAGATGCGCAAAATAGTTTTGATTCTACAACATTGAGCTGCCCGAATCCACTTTGTGTAGACAATGATATGTGGTGGGACGAAACCTTGAAATATACCTTTGTAAAACTGGAAGGTGGTGTGAAAAAACAAGGAGAAAATGAATTTTCATCTCTCGTTTATCATGTGGGAACAGCTGCCTATAGAAGAACGATTATGATTGAACATCCGATAAGTGTGACAAACGAGGAAATTGACAGAACCATTGTTTTGGACATTCGGGAAATTTTGGATGGAGCCAATCCGATGAATTTCACAACGGAACGTACTACCAAAACGTTTGATAAACCTGAAGTTGCTGCGAAGTTTGCCGATAATATTGTAAATGCATTTTCTGTGCAATGAAAAACAAATTCCTGCTCATTTTTTTGACCCTTTTGGTAGCCCTCTTGTTGGTGCAGTGCAAACCGGAAAAAGCACCACCGCCAACCGATGGAGGAGACGATTCATTATACACTTCAACGCCTTATCAGTTTCCGAATTTGAATACGGCTCGTTATCGTACCATCAACGTTCCCGCCAATAATCCGACAACACAGGAAGGTGTTTTGCTTGGAAGGATGCTGTTTTATGACCCTGTGATTTCTGTGGACAGTATGGTTTCTTGCGCTTCGTGCCACAAACCGGAATTTAGTTTTGCGGATAACACGACTTTAAGTACACGCGTTTTTGGCGAACAGACGACCCGCAACACGCAGCCTCTAATTGATATGGGAATGAACAAAAAGTTTTTTTGGGATGCGCGAAAAACTACGATAGAAGATGCCGTTGCGGATGCGATGGATGGCGAACAGCATCACAATTTTTTACTCACTTCTTCGCGTTTAGATTCTACACGCTATTGGGGATTGTTCAATAAAGCCTTTGGTCGGCCGAGTGGATTTACGCGAGAGAAGATTGTAAAAGCGCTTTCGCAGTTTTTGCGCACACTTATTTCTTACAACAGCAAGTTTGACCGCTTTGTGTTAGGCGATCAATCAGCTCTTTCACCTGAGGAATATGAAGGATATCAGATTTTTTTGGATAACAACCGCGGGGATTGTTTTCATTGCCACATTGATTTGACGTATTTGACTATGGCGAATCAAATCAAAATGGTGGCAAATAACGCACTGGATTCTGTCGCCACTCTCCATGATTTTGCGGATAAGGGTTTAGGGGAAATTACCGGAAATCCGAATGATAACGGACGCTTCAAAATCCCGACACTGCGGAATGTGGCACTGACCGCGCCCTATATGCACGATGGACGTTTTGCGACTTTAGAACAAGTTGTAAATCATTATAGCGACAGTCTGAAGTATTCACCGAATGTTGATCCGTTAATGGAGTTTATTCATCAGCGCGGGCCGCATTTGAGTGCACCTGAAAAACAAAAACTGATTGCATTTCTGAATGCTTTGACGGATACGACTTTCATCAATAATCCTGCGTATCAGAATCCGTTTTAAGCTTGCTGTTTTTTCTGATATGCTTCAATTCTGTCGCGTACTTTGTAGTAAGCGGGTTCGCGGTGCAGTTTTTCGGGAGTGGTGGCAAAAATCTCTTCGTCTTCAGCAGAAAAGGTATAAACTTCGCTTGTTTTTACGACCCAAAGATTAGCCGTTTTTCCACGTCTGCCAAACGTTTCTTTTGCAAAAACCATTGCTAATTCAGGACTTTCGGCATGAACAATCCCTACGTGAACGGCTTGTTTTCCTTTGCGTTCCATGTGAAAAACTTCCCAGGTAATTCCATGCGAGCCGTCTGTTGTTTGTGCGGTTTGTTCTAAGTTCAGACGATTGATGCGCGGGTCTAAAGAGTGAATCATATATCAATTACGAATTTTCAATTACAAATTACGAACAAGCGAAAGTAAAATGTTTTTCTATTGTCGCCTCGTCAAATTGTCAAATCGTCTAATTATTATACATTCGCAACGCAAAAACAACGACAATGAATTTTGACTTGACAGAAGAACAGCTAATGATTCGCAAAGCAGCGCGCGATTTCGCTAATAATGTTTGTAAACCGGGTGTGATTGAGCGCGACAGCGACCAAACGTGGCCTGCGGAACAAGTGAAAGGTATGGCGGATCTCGGTTTTCTTGGTATGATGGTGAAACCTGAATACGGTGGAAGCGGTTTGGACACAGTGAGCTACGCCATTGCATTAGAGGAAATTTCGAAAATAGATAATTCGTCTTCGGTGTTGATGTCGGTAAACAATTCCCTTGTTTGTTGGGGTTTACAAGAGTTCGGAACAGAAGAGCAAAAGAAAAAATACTTAGATCCATTGGCGAAAGGGGAGAAGTTAGGCGCATTTTGCCTGAGTGAACCGGAAGCGGGTTCTGATGCAACATCACAACGCACCACTGCTGTGGACAAAGGCGACCACTACATTTTGAATGGTACAAAAAACTGGATTACAAATGGTGGTTGTGCATCTATCTATCTGGTGATTGCGCAAACAGACCCGAGTAAAGGCAGTAAAGGAATTGACGTATTGATAGTAGAGAAAGGGATGCCGGGTTTTATTGTCGGAAAAAAAGAAGATAAATTAGGAATTCGTTCATCGGATACACATACTTTATTATTCAATGACGTGAAAGTGCCGAAAGAAAATCGCATTGGCGAAGAAGGATTCGGTTTTAAATTCGCAATGAAAACATTGGCTGGCGGGCGTATCGGTATCGCGGCTCAAGCGTTGGGAATTGCAGCCGGTGCTTATGAACTCGCGGCTGATTATGCAAAAACACGTAAAGCATTCGGTAAAGAAATTATCAATCACCAAGCGATAGCCTTCAAATTGGCAGATATGGCTACAGAAATAGAAGCGGCTCGTTTGCTTGTTTACAAAGCCGCTGCCTTAAAAGATGCAGGTGAAAATTATGATATTGCTTCTTCTATGGCGAAAGTATTTGCTTCGGAAGTGGCAATGAAAACAACAGTGGAAGCTGTGCAGATTCATGGTGGTTATGGTTTCGTAAAAGAGTACCACGTGGAGCGTTTGATGCGTGATGCAAAAATTACACAAATCTACGAAGGGACTTCGGAAGTACAGCGTATTGTGATTTCACGCGGTATTATGTCTAAATAGACGTATATCGTGCTCGTTTTTTTACTATTATAGTGCTATTATTTAGTACAAGTTGAGTGCGCTCTTAATGTTCTGGTACAAGTAGTATATATCTCGACTTCTGCATTTTCATTGCGCGGTGTATGACAATACATGTGCATTTTCCACCTCTTAAAAATTTATATATTTGAACTAAAAGAATACATTTGAGTTTATAAGTGACTACAAATGAAACCAAAACGCTTTACTGTTATAACATTCCTGCTCATTTTTTCAACCCATTTCGTTTATGCGCAAGACGTAATGACCTTGCAAAACGGAGACGATATTAAAGCTAAAGTATTGGAAATCGGAATCTCGGAAATTACCTACAAAAAATGGGAAAATCTTGAAGGTCCGAGTTACCATATCAACAAAACGGATGTGTTCCGTATTACCTATAAAAATGGGACAAAAGAAGTAATCAGCACGGGCGGAGGAACTGCTGCCCCTGCATCTAATC
>JAEYZB010000173.1 GCA_023428205.1 Bacteroidota bacterium
ATACGGCAGCTTATATATCAACCATGAAAAAATATGTAAGGCGAAAATCATTGCGCTTGTAAAGATATTTTTTGCTTGATAACGATTCCGTTCTTGTAAGACAAAATATGCCATAAACAATTTTTATTATCCATTCTTTTTCTTTTCTCCATTTTTTTCGCATTATATTTGTTCAAAATCACACAACTATGAAAAAGATTCTAATCGGATTGTCTGCACTATTGGCAGGCTATTCACAAGCAGATGCGCAAGCATTTGAAAAAAGCGGAAAATACATTACAGTGGATATGGGAGCCGCTTCCTATTGGCACTTAGGGTCTTCTGTTTCAAAGGGCCCTTGGGCAAGTTTTTACAGTCCGCTTGTAGGCAGATTGGGCGTTGAAGGAGAATTTGGGGTACATAAATATGTCGGAGTCGGTTTCACTGTGGGCGTAGCAGGACGTGCCGGTGGCTACTGGGGTTCCTCGGGCGTTTTAGATCTTCCTATTGGTGCGCTCGCGAATTTCCACTTCTATCAACTGATTGCCGATAAAGTAGGCAAAGATATACACAGCGATAAGTTGGACGTTTATGTTGGAGTAAACGTAGGTTCAGGCGCAGGCTTGCTTTTTTCCGGCTCGACCACAACAGCCACTGCTTTGGTATTTGTAGGGCCACATGCCGGGGTTCGTTACTTCTTTACGCCAAAAATTGCGGTTAATGGCGAAGTGGGTTACGGAAAAAGTCTGGTACATGCCGGAATTACCTTTAAGCTGTAAACAGCATTTCCCTAAAACGAAAAAGCCGAAGCAAATGCTTCGGCTTTTTTATTGTGAATCCTTTATTAGTGCAGCGATGATGTCGATGACGAAGAAGGATTGAAAATATACCCTCCTCTGGTTCCTCCTTTACTGAATTCAAAATTCAAGGTAAAGCGGAATGTATTATCCAGTGGATTTTTCTGTTGAGAAACCGGCACTAAGTATGATAAATGCAATGCTGCTACACTGTATTTCACAGAAGCACCAACCGACATAAAATTACGGTTTCCTTTAATAGGATCTTCATAGAAATACCCTGCGCGAACGCCAAACATTTTTTTGTAGAAATACTCTACGCCTACACCTACTGCGATCTCTTTAAATTTCTCAGAAACTCCACCCGGTGCATAGGCAAATGAATTTGCCATACCACCTATAGACGACATTTCTTTATAGTCAGCCACTCCATTCGTGTTTTTATCATACTCCGGTTTAATACCGCTACTCGGTGTATTAGGTGTGTTATACAATATATCACTTGAAACCGGAGTCGGTACCATCAATCTGTTCAAATCCAAATAAGCTCCGATAGAGTTCTTTTTATTGATGTTGTACACATAGCCCAAGCCCAAACCTAAGTTTGCCGGAATATAATCTTTGGTACTCGCGTTCGTGTAGCTGATTTTCCCACCTAAATTTGACAAGCACAAACCTGCATAAATTTCGTGTGAATTATCTCCGCTACCCTCAAATTCTTTGCGAACCAACACGCCAATATCTGCCGCGCCCGTTACACCGGGTTTTACATTGTTTCCTCCGACAGTTGTTGTATTTCCGGTAATGTTTGAATAAATGAAACGCAAGGTAACCCCTACCGAAACAATACCGAATCTGCGAGCGTAACCCACATCTGCCGCTACTTCTTGCGGACGGTTTTGACCAATGTCATTTCCTTGGTCATCTTTAAATTGAATTTGTCCTAACGAAAAATAACGCAAGGAAGCGTGAACTGTTTGCACCTCTTTAATGCGATAGTAACCGGAAAGGTTTGCCAAGTAAATATCATTCACCAAGGCTTTCAACCATGGCGTAAACGATACATTCACCCCGAAGTCATTTTCCACCCAAGCCATTTTGGCTCCGTTTAGTTGGGCGCCACCCGCATCAGCCGACATGGCAATCCCCACATCACCCATACCGCCCGAGCGCGTATCATTTACAATTCGCAAAAAGGGAACGGCTGTGGTAATAGTATTTACCTTGTTCAAATCAACCCCCTGAGCATTTGCAGAGCCGCCAATCACGGAAAATAGGGCGACAAATAGCGCGCTTTTCGTGCTGTTATAATTCATCTGTCTGTTTTTAGATTATTGAGTTAAAGGTATATATGCGTCATGCATTGTGTTAGGTGAATGGCAAATGTATTTATTTTATGTATTTGCACAAAAAAAATCTGACGACAGAAAACGTAGTCACAAAAAAATTATTGTCCTCTATACAGCTATCGCTGAAAAATGTAAGAATTTCCCTCATTTATCCTTGCTCGTTTTTTCACACCACTTCACCGAGCATTATCAATTATCATTAATAATTCTACTTTTGCCGAATGGTTTCACACAAACTAATTCTGGAAAAAATAGAAGCCGCCTTAGACGTTTCACGCCCTTACCTGAAAGATGATGGCGGTAATGTAGAGGTGGTCGAGTTGACAGATGATATGACCCTGAAAATTCGCTTGATTGGAGCTTGTGGCACTTGTCCGCAAAGCTATATGACGTTTAAAGCCGGAATAGAGACTGCTATCCTGCAAGCCGTTCCGGAAATCAAAAAAATAGTTCCTCTTAATTTCTTTGCAGAGCATGAAGCGTAGTGAATTAGTC
>JAEYZB010000231.1 GCA_023428205.1 Bacteroidota bacterium
GTTTCATAGTCGCATTGACGAATAACATCTTCTATCATTCCTTCCAATCCCATTTTTCGTCCATCATCGGGCGAGTATATGCGTACTATTCCATAAGCGTGCAACTCCTCAATTTCAGTCGGTAAAATGGTGCCTCCACCACCGCCAAACAATTTGATGTGTCCGCAGTTTTTTTCTTTCAACAAGTCATACATATACTTGAAGAATTCGATGTGTCCACCTTGATAACTCGTAATCGCAATGCCTTGCGCATCTTCCTGAATCGCGCAATCCACAATTTCCTGGGCAGAGCGATTGTGCCCCAAATGGATTACTTCTGCGCCTTGCGTTTGCATAATTCTGCGCATAATGTTGATAGCGGCATCATGCCCGTCAAACAGCGAAGCAGCCGTAACGATTCTTACTTTATGTTTTGTCTGATATGCCATATTTCTTATTCTACAGTAATTAGATAATAGTTTTTCTTTCCTTTTTGTGCGATAATAAACTTGCCATTCAGCAAAATGCTCTCATCAATTTTTGTGTCGAGCGTGATTTTATTTTTGTTGATGCTAACCGCATTCGCTTCAATGTTTTTGCGCGCTTCGCCTTTTGACGGAAAGACATTTGTGAGTTCTGCTAAAAGAGATACCGGATTGACCTCTTGCGCCAATGCGCTTTTTGAGATATTAAAAGTAGGTACTCCTTCAAACACATCTAAAATATCTTCTTCACCCAAGGATTGTAACTGCTCTGATGTTGCGTTGCCGAACAAAATAGTTGACGCATCAATTGCTTTTTGCAAATCACTTTCAGAGTGAACGCGAATCGTAATATCTTCCGCCAATGCTTTTTGCAATTTGCGCAAATGAGGTTCTGCGGTGTGTTCTGCGATGAGCGCATCAATTTCCGCTTGGGTTTTCAGCGTGAATATTTTGATGAAATTTTGGGCGTCTTCATCGCTCACATTCAACCAATACTGATAAAATTTATAAGGCGATGTTTTCTTCGCATCGAGCCAAATATTTCCGCCCATTGATTTCCCGAATTTCGTACCGTCAGCTTTTCTGATAAGTTGTGTGGTGAGCGCAAAGGCTTCTCCGCTGTCTTTTCTACGAATCAATTCTGTTCCTGTCACAATATTTCCCCATTGGTCAGAGCCGCCCATCTGCAATAACACTCCTTTATTTTTCCATAGATAGTAAAAGTCATAACCCTGAATAAGCTGATAGCAAAATTCCGTGAAAGACATCCCGTTTTCCAAACGTGTTTTTACAGAATCCTTTGCCAGCATATAGTTTACGGTAATATGCTTGCCCGCATCGCTGATAAAATCCAAAAAAGAAAACTGTTTGAACCAGTCGTAATTATTGACAATTTCAGCAGCATTTGCGCCACAATCAAAATTCAAAAAGCGTTCTAACTGTTTACGAATGCTCGCCAGGTTGTGTTGCAAAACATCTTCGCTCAACATATTTCTTTCGTCCGAGCGTCCGCTCGGGTCGCCCACAATTCCCGTTGCCCCACCCACAAGCGCAATCGGCTTGTGGCCGGCATTTTGAAAATGGATTAATGTCATTATCTGTGCCAAACTGCCTATATGCAATGAATCAGCTGTCGGGTCGAAGCCAATATAACCACTCACTTGTCCTTTCGCCAACAGCTCTTCCGTTCCCGGCATAATGTCGTGCAACATTCCCCGCCACTTTAATTCTTCAATGAAACTCATTTTCTCTATTTTATTTTGCAATCTTCATAATATAATCAAACTCTTCTTTCGTTACTTTCTGCACCGAAAGTCGCGAAAAACGCAATAACTCCATCTCTGCCAATTCAGGATGTTTTTTTACTTCGGCTAACGGAATAGGATTTTTAAATTTTTGTTTGAACTCTACGTCCACTGCCACCCAAGCCGTTTCGGCAGTAGTCGGGTCTTGATAGGCTTCGCCTACCACTTTTGCTACGCCTACTATCGCAGGATTATTTACCGAATGATAAAACAAACACACATCGCCTTTTTCCATTGCGCGTAGATTGTTGCGGGCAGTATAGTTGCGCACACCACTCCAAAACGTTTGTTTTTCTTTCTGCAATTCGTCTATGGAATAAGTACTCGGTTCAGATTTTATCAGCCAATAATTCATTGAGCAAATATGCAAAAAACAAGGGAAGAGTGAATTGCAATCAGAGATTCTTTTGAAAACAAACACTGTTTTCCATTCCGCTGTACTGTCCGTAATTGGGAATTATTCGGTAGCCTCTTTTTTGATAAAGGGCAATTGCTTCGGGTTGTTTCTTTCCGGTTTCCAAAACACAACTTTCATTACCTAATTCCTTTGCCCAATTTTCTAATTCTTTCAAAATAACGGAAGCGATTCCATTTCCTCGCTTTTCAGGCAAAACAAACATTCGCTTCACCTCCATTGTTTTCTCTGAAAAATGCTTGATTGCGCCACAGCCTATTGCGACTTCATCCTCGTAAACAACAACAGCGTATTTAATGGTGTCAATCTTATTGAACTGCGCATAAAATGCATGTTCGCTACCATCTTGAATAGCGAGATATTTATCTAAGAACACAACCAACTTTTGGAAATCGGGGTTGTCCGAATTTGTTCTTATGCAATAAATCCTGCTCATTTCGATAAATGTTATACTGAGCCTGTCGAAGCACTCAATGCAACGCATTTTATTGCACCACTTTCACTTCTTTCAACGGCACGAGCGAGCAATCCATTTTCGTGATATCGCGTGAAATGTTTTTCGATTTATTTGCTAAATCCAGATTCGCAAACGTTACGTTGCCGTTGTTGCGGAAACAGATTTTTTGTTCTTCCTTGATGGAACCGTCATTGTTTCTGTATGCAGGATTTACCGAGCCGTCATACACAATGTCAGGAACTTTATCGCCAAACACTGCCGCGAAAAATTGCCCGAATGTAACGCTGTTATCCAACGAACCGTTGCCTCTTTCTATGCGGTTGTCATGCACAAAAATGCCTCCGATAAAAGGGTCATACAGAGAATCTTTGAAGGGTTTCTGAATCGCCTCAAACGACACTACCGCCACCGCAATAGAGTTGTTCCCTTTAATGTCGTTTCCATAAATTTCGCATTGATTAGTGGCCATGACTATCACCCCTGTTCCTGCCGGAATTTCTGAAACGGTTGTGCCTTTCGCTCCAAAGTTGCGAATGTTATTATTGATTATTTTATTGTTGAATATACGGCAACGAGCACCGTTTTTTACGGCTAAATCCGGCAAGTCAAACACCAAAATTCCGCCCGTATTTTCTTCACTCGTATTGTCAAAAACATGCGCGTCCATGGAGCTTTCAATTTCAATACCGGCCACATTTCCGTAAACATGATTTCTGCGAACGATTATGTTTTTCGATTGACCAACATAAACCCCAGCATCTGACGAACCAAACACCTCACAATCTTCTATCAATACATTTGTGCAGCCAACAGGGTATAAACCATAAGCGCCATTTAGTGTAGAGCCGGCTGTTTCCCATCCCGATTTTATTCTGCGGAATGTAATGCCCTGCGCATCTTGTACTTTGATGTTGTCTCCTTTCGCTTCCAAAATCGCAAAGTCTTCCAACACCGTGCCGTTTGCCGTAATACGCAAACCTTCCGCTCCGTCTTTTTGTCCTTTGAAATTCAAAATCGTTTTGTCTTTTCCTTTTCCTTTGATGGTTACGTTATTCACGCCATCTAAAATCAGTGAACGCGTAAGCGTAAACTTTCCTTCCGGAAGCTCTATTACTTCTCCGTCTTTTGCATTGATAAGTTTTTCCTGCAATTCTTTTTCAAAGGCTGCGCTGTTCTCGTTAGTCGTTTTGTTTTTACAAGCCGATAAAACAACTCCGACACAAAGTGCGATAATGCTTAATTTGATATTCTTCATTTATTGGTTTTTGATTCCGAGGCGAAAAGTAGAAAAAAAGTCGTAAGGCATACGCGATAAGGCGCAAGAGGGGGAAAAATTTCAGCGAATGGAACGTTTTTAAGCACAAACAATAACGACTTTTAAAAAATTTATACGTTTGGCGAATGCAAAACAGAATTACACAACTTTTCGGAATTCAATATCCGATTATTCAGGCGGGAATGATTTGGTGCAGCGGCTGGGAGCTGGCAAGCGCGGTGAGCAATGCGGGCGGATTGGGGATTATCGGTGCAGGTTCGATGTATCCCGATATTTTGCGTGAACAAATACAGAAATGCAAAGCGGCTACCAACAAGCCTTTTGGCGTGAATGTGCCCTTGCTTTATCCTGACCTGGAAAAGCACATGGAAATCATCATGGAAGAAAAAGTGCCTGTCGTTTTTACTTCTGCGGGTTCGCCAAAAACGTGGACAAAAAAATTACAAGAAAACGGAGCGAAAGTGGTACACGTAGTCGCTTCGTCAAAACTTGCAGTGAAATGCCAAGAAGCAGGCGTAGATGCGATTGTAGCCGAAGGCTTTGAAGCGGGCGGACACAACGGGCGCGAAGAAACAACTACGCTTTGTTTGATTCCTGCGGTGCGCGCAGCAATTACGATTCCGCTGATTGCTGCGGGCGGAATCGGCACCGGACGACAAATGCTCGCGGCTTTTGCCTTAGGCGCAGAAGCGGTGCAAATCGGCACACGATTTATTTGCACGCCCGAAAGTTCAGCGCATCAAAATTTCAAAGAAAAAGTAATGAGTTTGCAAGAAGGCGACACCATGCTTTCCATGAAAAAAACGGTTCCGGTGCGCTTGATTAAAAACGAGTTTTTCAACCAGATAAAAGAGGCCGAAGATAAAGGCGCAACACCGGAAGAATTGCTGCAGATTTTAGGACGAGCGCGAGCCAAAAAAGGAATGCACGAAGGCGATATGGC
>JAEYZB010000061.1 GCA_023428205.1 Bacteroidota bacterium
TCTATGCCATCACCTGCCACACGCATGGCAAAAAAGGTATTTTAGTAAATGGTTACGGCACTTCTTCCGATGTGGTGGCTGAAGCAATTTTAAAACAGATTACGCATAGCTAAACCAAGTGGTGGAAAAAAACGAGCATGTTCTCAAAAGAAAAAAGGTCGGCAATGCCGACCTTTTTCGTATAACTATGTGAATGAAATTATCCTAAAATTGACTTCACCGTTTCTCCTATGGAAGCAGGAGAATCGACCACTGTCAGACCACATTCGCGCATAATCGCCATTTTCGCTGCGGCTGTATCTTCTGCTCCGCCAATAATCGCTCCTGCGTGACCCATTCTACGCCCTGCCGGAGCCGTTTGTCCTGCGATAAAGCCAACTACCGGTTTTTTGTTTCCATTCTCTTTAATCCAACGAGCCGCTTCTGCTTCCAAACCGCCACCGATTTCACCAATCATAACAATAGCATCAGTTTCCGGGTCATTCATAAATAATTCCACTGCTTGACGCGTAGTTGTTCCGATAATCGGGTCGCCACCAATACCGATTGCGGTAGAAACACCCAAGCCCGCTTTCGCTACTTGGTCAGCCGCTTCGTAAGTCAATGTACCTGATTTAGACACGATTCCCACACGACCTTTTTTGAATACAAAACCCGGCATGATACCTACTTTCGCTCCCTCCGGTGTAATTACTCCCGGACAGTTCGGCCCAATCAAGCGGGTATTTTTCCCTTCCAAAAAGCTTTTCACAGACACCATATCTTGTACCGGAATTCCTTCTGTGATACAAACCACCAACTCTATTCCGGCCTCAGCCGCTTCCATAATCGCATCAGCTGCAAATGCAGGCGGTACAAAAATGATACTTACGTTTGCGCCTGCCACTTTACGTGCTTCAGCAACGGTATTAAAAATCGGACGATCAAGATGTTTTTCGCCACCTTTTCCGGGTGTTACACCGCCCACAACATTCGTGCCATATTCAATCATTTGTGTTGCGTGGAAAGTCCCTTCCTTTCCTGTGAAACCTTGTACTATTACGCGGCTATCTTTTCCTACTAAAACGCTCATTTTTTACTGTTTTATTTTTTGATGAATGATTTAAACTTTTGCGTTTCTACGCAGATTTTTTAAAAAGTCGGAGGCAAATATAAAATCAAAAAGTTCTCCATCCTCAATTTTCATAATTTCTTGGCTATTCCCTTCCCAATATTTCAGCCCCTCGTGCAAAAAAACGACCTTATCTCCTATTCCCATCACCGAATTCATATCGTGGGTATTGATAATTGTTGTCATTTGATATTCTTGTGTGATATCTTGTATCAAATCGTCAATTACGATAGATGTCTTCGGGTCAAGTCCTGAATTTGGCTCATCGCAAAAAAGATATTTTGGATTCAAAACAATTGCACGCGCAATTCCTACTCGTTTTTTCATACCACCACTCAATTCGTCCGGGAATTTTTTGTTGGTATTTACCATATTCACACGCTTCAAACACAAATTCACTTGCTCCAATTTTTCCGCAAGCGGCATATTGGTAAACATGTCCAATGGGAAGCGAATGTTGTCTTCTACCGTCATCGAATCAAACAGTGCAGATCCTTGAAACAACATGCCGATTTCTCTGCGAATTTCAGTACGGTCTTGTTTATCCATGTTAGTAAACGAACGCCCGTCATACAACACTTCCCCTGCATCGGGTTCCACCAAGCCGACCATAGCTTTCAATGTAACAGTTTTCCCACTACCCGATTTACCTATAATAAGATTGCATTTACCGGCATCAAACGTAGCTGAAATGCCTTTCAATACCTGCTGCTGCCCGAAGGATTTTGTAATGTTTTTTATTTCTATCACGGCTTAATCTAATAGGAAAAAGGCTACGAAAAAGTTTACAATAATAATTACAATGCTCGTTATCACCACCGCGTCCGTACTTGCTTTGCCGATTTCCAAAGCGCCACCTTTCACCGTATAGCCTTTGAAACAAGGAATGGTAGCGATAACAAACGCAAACAAAAATGATTTTATCATCATCACTACGATGTCCCACGATTTCATGTAATCCTGAACTCCTCTAACGTATTCTGCTGTGGTGTAAAAATGCCCTAAAATACCGGCAAGCCAGCCACCCGTGATTCCCAGAAAAACAGCAATTATCACAAGCATCGGAATCACAATAAGCGCAGCTAAAACCTTTGGCCCAATCAAATAAGATGATGTGTTTACACCCATAATTTCATACGCGTCTATTTGTTCGGTAGTACGCATTGAACCTAATTCGGAAGCAATGTTTGAGCCTACCTTTCCTGCCAATAATAATGCCGTAAGAGTAGGTGCCATTTCCAAAATCAGCGATTTGCGCACAATCGCTCCCATCCACCACATCGGCACTAAGCCGATTCCGCGCAATTGATACGCGAATTGCACAGCCGTTACCGCACCAATAAATGTAGAGATAATCGCAATTACGGGAAGTGAACCTATACCGATGTCATTCGCCTGACGAAAGGTTTCTTTGGCATACATCGCGGGCTTTTCCGGCTTTGAAAACATACCTTTCAACAGCAACAAATACGCGCCTAATTCGTAGATAAATTTTTGCATAGCGAATGGGCGATACTAAACAAATTTGACAATTAAACAATCGGACGATGAGACGATAGCTGCGGTTAGCGCAAAACGGGGACTACCGACCACTGTGTACGGAGGACTTGAAGTTTTTTCGTAGGTTCGCGGACTATTAAAT
>JAEYZB010000157.1 GCA_023428205.1 Bacteroidota bacterium
GGTTACATCTTCACGGGCAATATGGAACTCGCCAAGAAAATCGGTTTGCGCGCATCCCGCAGAATCGAATTTTACAACAGTAAAATAGACTGTCGTCTATTAGAGTTTGAATTATATGACGGCTCTAAACGGAAGCCGAAAGAAGACATATCAGTTTAAATTATGTTGATGGTTGCTATACATTCGTTTACCCACATTGGAAGTAAATATAAGTGCCTGAATAATAATAGCAATAATAACAACCACTGCCATTTCTAACTGAGATGTAGACTCATACGACTTAACAAGTTTGTTTGTTTGGCTCACCATAGATTTAGCTTCGTATACCTGAATGGTTGACAAAGAGCCAAGAACACCCAAGGCATTCAACGCAACTTCTTTACTGGCCTTAAAATCATTATTAGCAACGTGCGCCTGTATCCGTTTACACAAATCCGTATATTGTGCAAAATACGCCTCCTCTTCTTCCGTTAACACCGTTTTTTGATAGCGCGTATTGATACTTTGGACTTCATAAAGCAAGGCATTCAACGCTTCTTTTTTCGATTCATCATCTATTTCAGAATAGGCAAGGTCAATCACCTTGTGCATATTTTCCGATAGCGTCAAGATATAGTTTTCCACTACCAGTCTATCGTCATAAATAGAGGTTACTAATTTGTTGATTTGCGCAGAGTTTTCTCGCTCGCTGAGATTATTGAAAAACACAATCGCCAACACTACAAAAAGCAGACATGCAGCCGGCATTTTTTTCTTTATAGGATATAGCCATTTCATAGTTATGTATTTTGATAAAGCAAGATAACTATTTTATTGCTATAAAAGTACAAAACAGCTTTATTTGGCATTAATTATGGTCGGTCTGAATTTTATATAACATCAGTCTTGCAATATTAGCGGCCCTCGTTTTTGCTTCATCCGCTTTCTCGCCTTCAAATAGTTCGTCTACTGTTTTGGTAAAGAGTTTTAGCCATTGTGAAAATTCAACTTCTGTCATAGAAGTTAGTTTGCTCAAATCAATATGTTTTTGCATAGGATTTCCTGTAAAACCTTGTTCACCCAAAAGCAAACTTGCCCAAAATGCATACATCTTCGGCAAATGATGTTCCCAATCCACTTTCGCTACATCACTAAAAATATGTCCGATTACTTTATCGGTTCGCACCTTATCGTAAAAGGTGTTTACCAACAGCTCAATATCCTTTCTATTTTCAATGTCATTGCTCATCTTTATCTTTTTAGTGCGTTACAACTTTTAACCCGATAATGGAAAGAATAAGTGTTGAAAGAAACACGATTCGCCAAAAATCAGCAGATTCTTTAAAGACAAAAATACCGACCAGTACCGTTCCCACTGCTCCAATACCTGTCCATACGGCATAAGCTGTTCCTATCGGCAATTTTTGCGTAGCTTTTACCAAAAGCACCATACTTATCGTCAGAAAAAACAAGAACATTCCGTACCATTTCCATTGCTCGGCAGCGGAAACCGTCTTAGCCTTGCCTAAACAAAAAGCAAAGGCAACCTCACATAAGCCTGCTATGATTAATATTATCCAACTCATAATGCGCAAGTCTAAATTTTTCTTCTTTCTCGGTTCATTGTTTTAACCCATTTTACACCTTTCAAAAAACGCCCTTTAGTCGGATATTGCCTGTGTGATGTGATATTATTAAAAAATAGGGCAACCCAAAGCAATATGAAAGCCCCTAATAAAACGGGAGAAAACGCATACCAATAGCCTAATGCTTTTATTTTTTCCGAACCAATTACGGCAATCAGCGCAGTCGCTCCGCCCGGTGGATGGAGCGTTTTCGTGTATTGCATAGCAATGATGGAAAGTGACACTGCTAATGGAGCCGTAATCCACAAGATTGGAGGAAAGAACTTAAATACAGTAACCCCGATTAGCGCACTTACGATATGCCCGCCAATCAGATTTCGCGGCTGCGCCAATGGACTTTGAATGGCACCGTAAACCAGTACGCTACTTGCACCAAACGAACCAATCAGAAATACATTCTCCGGCTCTGTGAGATATAAACTTTGAATAAAGGCGATAATCCCAATACCAACAAATGAGCCTAAGAAAGACCAAAATTGTTCTTTATAATCAATTAATGTTTCTTTATAAAATACATACTTGCTGATTCGATAGCTTCGCTTTATGTGTTTCTTTATCATATCTCCACTCAGTATAAAACCGAAGCACGAATGTAGAATCTTTTCATTTGCATGAAAATCCTAATACTTATCAAAACATATTTTCCTATTTTGCCACACGAAAAGAGGTTACTATGCTTTTAGAAAACAAAAATATATTGATTACAGGTGGCACACGCGGAATTGGACTGGCGGCAGTGGAACGCTTTATCGAAGAGGGGGCGAATGTTGCATTTACGTATGTAAGTAGCGAAGCAAAAGCCAATGAAATTATTGCGAAATTCGCACAAAAACCCAATAAAATAAAGGCGTATCGCTCCGATGCATCATCGTTTTCCGACAGCGAAAAGTTGGTTGAAAATGTGTTAGCCGATTTCGGGAAAATTGACGTATTGGTAAACAACGCAGGCATTACAAAAGATAATTTGCTTTTGCGAATGACCGAAGAACAGTTTGATACTGTGATTGCCAATAACCTGACATCTGTTTTCAATCTCACAAAACACGTAGCAAAATCCATGCTTCGTCAGCGAAGCGGCTCTATTATCAATCTCACTTCCATCGTGGGTGTTCGCGGGCAGGCAGGACAGGCGAACTACGCAGCTTCCAAAGCGGGAATTATCGGCTTCACGAAATCCATTGCCGATGAATTTGGTTCGCGGGATATCCGCTGCAACGCTATTTCACCGGGCTTTATTGCAACGGATATGACCGATGTTTTGACCGAAGACGTAAAAAAAGATATTTTGAAACAAATACCGATGAGCCGAATGGGTAAAGCCGAAGAGGTCGCAAACGCAATGGTGTTTTTGGCAAGCAATTTGAGTTCTTATGTGAGTGGACAAGTATTGAGTGTGTGCGGTGCAATGAGCCGATGATTAATTGCGAATTAAAAATTAAACATGGGCATGGGGTTGTCGTTTGAACATTCTCTTTTTTGGCTTCCTCTCTGCATTTTGATTGCGGGTCTCTATGCATTTGTGCTCTACCGAAACGATTTCAAAAACACAGCTTCATCGCTTTTCAAATATCGTTATTGGCTTTCCGCATTTCGTTTTCTCACCGTATTTTTTCTACTGCTGTTGTTGCTCACGCCATTTCTGAAAATGCGCCACACCGAAACTCAAAAGCCGGTGGTAGCCTTGCTCGTGGACAATAGTGAGTCCATCCGAAATGGGTTAAAAAAACGAGCAGACACAACACTTTATCTGCAAACGATTGAAAAAATCAGCGATAAACTGAAGGAAAAATACGATGTAATAACGTACAGTTTGAGCGACAAACTCGACCCAAAAGCTCCTGAAAATTTTAACGGCAAAAGCACTAACCTTTCCAATGCTTTTTCGCAAATCAACGATTTATACTACAACCGAAACTTGGGAGCAGTCGTGCTCGCTTCTGATGGCATATTCAATCAGGGAATCAATCCGATTTATAGCACCGAAAATGTGCAATACAGCATTTATACCATCGCTGTGGGCGACACGAACACTGTGCGTGATGCAAAAATCGAAGCGGTGTATTTCAATCAAGTTGCCTATCTGAACGATAATTTTGTAATAAAAGCCGACATCGCTGCTTCCAAAATGGTCGGAAAAAACGCGGTGGTTTCGCTCAAACAAATCAGCGAAAGCGGAGAAACGAATTTAGGCACAAAAACCATTGCAATCAACAAAGAAGCGTTTTACGAAAGTGTCCATTTTGAAATCACGGCAAGCAAAACAGGCGTAGTGCATTATGCAATGGTGATTAGCGCAATGGATGGCGAAGTGACCACGTGCAACAACCGCAAAGATATTTTTGTGGAAGTGCTGGACGGACGGCAGAAAATTTTGCTCGTAGCCAACGCGCCTCACCCCGACATTGCCGCACTGAAATCAGCCATTGAAGCAAACAAAAACTATTCGTTTGAAATGCAATATGCTTCCGAATTTTCGGCAAATACTTCGATAAACTCAGCAACCAACGATTACAGTTTGGTGATTTTACACCAACTTCCAAGCACGAATAACGCAGCACAATCTCTTATCGCCACTATCAAAAATGCGAAAAAACCCATTTGGTGGATTTTGGGAGCAAGCTCCAATTATTTCGAATTGAACAAAGTGGAAAATGTAATGGAAGTAACCGGAAACATCAATCGCTTCAACGATGTTACAGCTTCGGTAAATAGCGATTTCAGTTTGTTTACCTTAAGCGAAGCCACGCAAACGACTCTTGCGAAACTACCACCACTCAGCACCACTTTTGGCGACTTCAAAAGCAACCCTGCAGCAAAAGTTTTACTCACACAAAAAATCAATCAGGTAGCGACTGATTTTCCGCTCTTGAGTTTTACGGATAACGAAGAAAACAAAACAGCTGTACTCGCAGGAGAAGGCCTGTGGCGATGGAAACTGCACAACTATTTGCAGGCAAAAAACACCGATGCCTTTAATGAAGTGGTGCAAAAAACCGCACAGTATTTGGCTGCTGAAGCCGATAAACGTCCGTTTCGCGTCACTCCTGCAAAAACCGTGTTCAGCGAAAATGAAACCGTACTATTTGGTGCGCAGCTCTACAATGCCAATTACGAAGCGGTAAATACACCCGATGTGAGCATGGACATCACAAACGAAAGTGGGAAAACCTATAATTTTCGCTTTTCTAAAAATGAAAATTCATACACGCTGAATACCGGATTTTTGCCCTCAGGCAATTATCGTTATTCCGCTTCGGCTACATTTGGTAGCAATCGCTATAAAGCAGACGGAAAATTTGCAGTTGCGGCTTTACAGCTGGAAGATGTCAATACTGTTGCGGATTTCAAGCTGCTGCAAAACTTAGCTTCTGCTCACAACGGCAAAATGGAATCCTTAGAAACTGCTGAAAAAATTGCGGACGAATTACTTTCTGCAAACACATTGAAACCTGTCTTATACGATACCACCACCACGCAAAGCGCCATTGATTTGAAATGGATTTTTGCACTCTTGATTTTATTACTGAGTGCAGAATGGTTTGTGAGGAAATGGAGTGGAGGTTATTGATTCCCCCTACAGATAACGCAGATTTTAGCAGAAAAAAATCTTGAAATGGTGCAAAAAAATGAGGAGGATTTGCAACCATCACTATCGTAATGCAGCGATAACATTATAATAACCTCGCGTATCTATAATTGCTCCCGCAAAATCTATCATTTATGAGAATAATTAAATTCATTTCGTTCGGATTGCTTATTATATCAAGCAATGTAGGCAACGCACAACAATTACTTCGCGGTCCTTACCTGCAAAAACTCACTTCTACTTCCATCAACGTTCGTTGGCGAACCGATGTAGCAGCAACCACGAAAGTGTATTACGGAACCGATGTAAACAATCTGACACAGACTGTTTCTGACAATACTGCCGATACTGACCACGATATCGCTATCCCAGGTTTGCAGCCATTCACACAATACTTTTAC
>JAEYZB010000265.1 GCA_023428205.1 Bacteroidota bacterium
ATGCCCGAACAGCTTTTGATAATTGAAGTAAACAACGCGCGCAGGAAACTCGTTGCGGATAAAAATAAGGCTTCGGTCGCTTCGACTTCGCTCAGCGGCCAAAACGATTTTATTCCTGAAACTTCGATTGATGAACAACGCGCAGCAGGAGAAATCCATCATGAGCAACTGCAACAAACAACAGGAATTGCGAGTTTGGATTATTATGAAAAAGATATTGTTCGTTTGCTGATGGACTGTGGTGCGTGGAAAATAAAAGCGGACGAAGTGAACGAAATTTCTGTCGCGCAATTTGTGTTTGATGAATTAGAGGGCGTTGATTTTGTAACGCGCTACAAATACGCTTACGATTTCATTCGTGCATTGGAGCAACCATTGGAAACGAATGGCTATTTGCAAAATGAAGACCCGAAAATTGCTGCCATTGCTATGGAATTGCTGACTTCGCCTTACGAATTGAGCGAAGGTTGGTGGAAAAAATATCAGGTTCTAACGCCCAATCAACGGCAGATTTTGACGAAAGATATTTATTCCGCAACGATGCGTTTGAAGCAATATCACAATATTGAGCAAATTCGCCAAGTAGAAAAAATGTTGCAGCAAGAACAAGAAAAACCTACCGAAGAACAGAACTTTGAAGAAGTACTTCGCCTCTTGCAATTACTAAAAGTGCTGAACGACCAACGCAAAGAATTCAGCAAGGAAACAGGAACGGTAATTTTTAGGCCGGAGACAGGGATTGCGTAAAAGCTCCTGAAAAAACGAGCAAGATTATAATTATGCGTCATTCTCGTGTTTGTTGAACTTCCGATTTGTCTTTCAACCAGTATGGGATTATGCTGCTTTTTTTATTCAGTAATTTGGTTTCTCCGCCTTTTAGATTTAGATAAAGAATGTATCTTGTAAGTCCTTCAGGCATACCTTTATCTATTCTTAGTTTCGTCCCTTTGCGTAAATAACCAACGCCATCAATATTATAGTCTGTCAATAGTTCAACATATTGGGTACTAGTTGGAAAGTAAACACAAAATAAAAAGCAACCAACAATACCTGTAGCTAGTCCTAATAAATAAAGAGTTACACTTTTTATATCAATTGATTTTATTATTTCAAAAATAAGAAAGCCCCTGAAAAAACGAGCAAGAACAAGAATGAAAAAGTTACTTCTGCGAAAATCTGCGGTATCTGCGGGAGAATCAAATAGGTGAAAAAAACGCGGTGGATTGAGTACTTCGACAAGCTCAGTATAACACCTGTCGAAATAAGCAGGATTTCCCAAAAGAAAAAGCTGCAACTCCTTTCGGAGCCGCGGCCCAAACCAAAACCAAACCGAGTTGAATATTTTTATTTCTCCCAAAATCTTATTCCTGAAAGTCGGTCCACTTCTAGGTAATTCAGGGCAATTTGATAATCTAATTGAATGAGCGAAAAGCGCGTGTCTTCTACGTTTATGCGGGCGTTTTCCAAATCTAACCAAGTGAGCGTTCCGTTTTTGTAACGCGATTGTGCGAGTGAAAAAGCAGCTTCTGCTTGCTGTGCAATGGCGCGTGTATTTTCTAAGCGAATTTTATTGGCGTTTAAATCGGCTTGCGCTTGCAGTAAATCTTTGTTCGCGTTTTGTTGTGCGTAGCTCAGATTTTGTTTTGCCGCATCAATCGCGATTTTCGTGATTTTGCGCTGTGCTACGGCACGTCCACCATCATAAAGCGGAATGGTCAAACCCGCACCGACCACATAGTTGAAGCGCATATCGTTTATGTTTGGCATATAGGCATTTTTCCAACCCGCGCTTCCGTTTACAAACAGATTCGGCAAGAAATTCGCCACAGAAGTTTTATAATCTTTTTCGGCAGCAAGCACTTTGTCGTTTGCGAGCAGCACGTCTGCATTATGCTCCAATGCGGGATAGATACTTGCTATGGCATTACCTTCAAAACGTTGTGCCGTGACATTTGCCGCTTGATTTCCGGTGTAAAAACGCAGCAGATTTAATTGTTTTTCCAACTGATTCACTAAATCCACTTTTCTGTTTTGTGCTATTTTTACACGCACATTTGCATTCAAAGAATCGAAGCCGAGTGCATCACCATTTTTAATTTTGTTCGTGATTAATTTGAAATTGTCTTGTGCGAATTTGATTTGCTCGTCTTGTAGGGTTATGTTTTTATTCAATAGCACAATGTTGTTGTAAATCATCGCTACCTGATATGCCAAATTCAATTCATTGGCTTTCAGATTATCAGCAATTTGTGTTTTATCGTTTTTTGCTTTTTGCACATTCGCGTTCGTTCTTCCAAAATCCCAAACGGTTTGTTGCACAGAAAGATTCGCATTGTAGTTGTGATTCGGCATAAATTGAATATCGCCACTCATTCCCGGAATTGGCAACGTAACTTTGCTTATCGGTGCTAAATAATTGTAGCTTCCGTTTATCGCGATATTCGGCTGGTAGCCGCTTTTTGCCAACGCAACTTTTTCATCAGCGAGCGCAACATTGGCTTGCAATTCTTTCAGCTTCGGATAATTCGTAACGGAACTGCTGACTAATTCTTTTAGTGTTTGCGCCTGCAATTTTATCGTACCGAGCGCAATGATTGTTATTAAAAAAAGCTTTTTCATATTTTTAGTTGTTCGTTTTTTAGTGCGATTCTTCTACTGCTTTTACTGCTTCCTGAGAAACGGTTTTGTTAGATAATAAGAAAATGAAGGGTATGGTTAATACAAAGAGAATTCCTACCAAATAAAAAGTATCCAAATACGAAAGTAAATAGGCTTGTTGCGTCACTTTCATGCTCGTCATTTGCAACGCGGCTTTAGAAGCGCTGAATGCATCGACCCCGCGAC
>JAEYZB010000273.1 GCA_023428205.1 Bacteroidota bacterium
CACCAACCCTGCTCCGATTTGTAAATACTGTTTAGCGGGGGCAAATTCCACATACGCATCATGAACAAAAAAACCGGCTTTACGGGCAGAGTTTGTGCCGAAATTATTGATGCCAAATTGCACACCAAGCGTCATCCATTCCAAGGGCTTGGCGACTGTCCAAAGGCGAACTCTACGCAAGCCGATATCAAAAGTGTAAGGTTTGATTTCATTATCCACCATCGTCCCCGGATTACTTTCATTGAAGCGCGTCCAAATTTGAGCCGCAACATTGAACTGAATGAAGCGCGAACCGCTTTTGTCAAAATTAAATTTTACTGTCGGAATTTCCCACGCTTTTTTAGCGGAAGTGCTGTCTTTTGCATAAGCGGCAAACGACAGATTTAAAACAGTGAATAGGCATAGCAACTTACCCGCATTTACTTCTCGTTTCATTCTTTTTTGTTTTGGGAAAGCGGAAACTAAATGAATAGTGTACAAAAAACACAGCTTTTAACTTATTTTGCCGCCATGAATAGAAAAACAAATCTTTCGGTGAACATCAATAAAATTGCTTTGTTGCGCAACTCACGCGGAAGCAACATTCCTGATGTAATTCAGTTTGCAAAAGATTGCGAACGCTTCGGTGCAGACGGAATTACCGTTCACCCGCGCCCCGATGAGCGACACATCCGCAGAAGCGATGTGTACGAACTAAAGCAAGTCGTAAAAACAGAATTTAATATCGAAGGTTATCCCTCAGATGATTTTTTGAAAATGGTGTTGGAAGTAAAACCGCATCAATGTACGCTTGTGCCGGACGACCCGAATCAACTCACTTCTGACCACGGTTGGGATACGATAAAACACGCTTCCTTTTTGAAAGAAGTAATTTCGGAATTGCAAAAAAACAACATTCGCGTTTCTTTGTTCATTGACCCTATACGGGAACTTTTGGAAGGCGCGAAAAAAACAGGTACTGAACGTATTGAATTTTACACAGGCCCTTACGCACATGATTTTTATTCGAATAAAGAAAAAGCCGTGAAACCTTTTGCTGATGCAGCCTTGATTTGTGAAGAGCTGCAATTGGGCATTAATGCCGGACACGATTTGAATTTGGACAATCTGCAATTTTTCAAACAAGGTGTTCCCGCTTTGCAAGAAGTTTCCATCGGTCATGCGCTGGTGCGCGATTGTCTGTATTTCGGCTTGCAGAATGTGATTGGCATGTATCAGCGACAGCTATCAATCTAAATCTTGCTCGTTTTTTTCGACCACTTTATGCGTCTCTTTCTTCCAAAATCTTTTGATACGCTTCGTGAATTTGCTGCAATTTCTGTTCCATTTTTTTGCGCTGCGCTTCTGTTGCGTTCGGATGTTTATCGGGGTGAAACTGTAACACCAATTTTCGGTAACGCGCTCGAATGTGTGCGATGGAATCCGTTTCTTTTACTTCGAGAATATCAAACACCGTGAGTGGCTGCGGCTTGCGCGACTGCTCTATTTTTACAAAGTCAATACGATTTATATTCAGCCATCCGGCAATAGCAAAAATCATATCGTGCTCGTTTTTTGAAAGGGGTTTATCGCACTCCGCCAAGTCAAAAAGAAAATAAACAATTTGATGTCGTGTAGCGGCTTCGGAAGTGTTGAATAGGTCTATACAGGCTTTTTTCGTGTCGTATTTTTTTTGAAGTAAATGATTAAACACATTCATTTTTTCTTCCAAAAAATCTTCCCCAAACTGCGCTTTCCAAAAGTCGCGCACGAAATTGATTTCCGAATGCGTAACACCTTTTTCGGTGTGAATCACGGCAACCGCTAATTGCAAAATATTGACTTCAAAATCAGAAGTGTGAGCCGTAGCAAAAAAGTGTTTGCTTTCTTTTTTCTCTAAAAATTTCCCTGCACCAAAGCCAATGACCGCGCCCAATGGAGAGCCGCTCACCACAAATCCGAGTCCTGCCCCTAACCATTTTTCATACTTCATCGACTACCGCGTTTCGCTTACTAAAATAAACAAACGCAATGACCCCAACAATAATAAATGGCAAGCTCAAAAATTGCGTACGACTAATAAAAGGAATAATAGGCACGCCATCCGGTTCTTTCCAAAACTCAATAACGAAACGAACCGCAAACATCGCCACAAAAAAGAAGGAGAAATAAACGCCATCTTTCACTCTTCCGAAATGTCGGTATGAAAATAAAATCACGAAAAAAATAATACCGTATGCTATTGCTTCATACAATACCACCGCGTGACGCGGAACATCATCTATCCTTTCAAAAACAAATGCCCAAGGCACATCTGTCGCTTTGCCATAGAGTTCGCTATTGAATAAATTCCCCAAACGAATAAGTGCGCACGGCATCGCCATTACGAGCGCAGCACTATCCAACAGCCACAACAAAGAATACTGCCGATGCGAACGAATGAATAAATAAATACCCACTATCCCTCCAATTATTCCCCCATGGCTGGAAAGTCCCCCATTCCACACCGCAAAAATTTCTAACGGATGTTGCGAAAAATAATCCCACTGATAAAAAAACACCTGCCCCAATCGCGCACCAATGATTGCGCCTAAAAAGATGTACTGAATGATTAAAACTAAATGTTCTTCTTTCAATTTTTCATTGCGCAAAATCCAACGCCCCACATAAAAACAACTGATAATAGAAATCGACCACATCAAGCCGTACCATTGTACCGAAATGCCGATATCCGGCAGTGGCACATTGGGATTCATGTCCCAATAGATATATAATAGATTACGCAAAGTCTCTTGTTTTGTCCGTTGCAAAGCAAGAAAAAAATAATGGTTAGCGAAATGGGTAAAGAAAATGAGCACGTTTAGCTCTCGCTATACTGCAACTTCAATAGATAATTATACAAACCATTGGGCAACTGTGAAAGCTCCGCGTGTGTCCCTTGCTCAATCACTTTGCCTTTGTTCATCACGATTATCTTATCGGCTTCGCGAATGGTAGAAAGGCGGTGGGCAATAATAAAGGTGGTGCGCCCTTTCATCAGTTCATTTAGCGCTTGTTTCACCAACCGTTCCGACTCGGAATCTAAAGCGGAAGTCGCTTCATCTAACAATAAAATTTTCGGGTCGCGCAAAATAGCGCGCGCAATGGCAATTCGCTGGCGTTGCCCGCCTGAAAGTTTCACGCCACGTTCGCCCACAACCGTATCTAACCCTTCCGGAAAATGCTGAATAAAATCCCAGGCATACGCTTTTTTCGCGGCCGCAATTACTTCTTCTTCCGTTGCGCTTTCTTTTCCGTATGCAATATTTTCGCGGATGGTTCCGCCAAAAAGCATGGTGTCTTGCGGCACCGTTCCGATGTTTTTGCGAAGCGCTGTTGTGTTTAAGGTATTGCTGTTTTGCCCGTCAATCAAAACTTCTCCTTGCTGTACAGAATAGAGTTTCGCCAAGAGTTTGATGATAGTGGATTTTCCGGAACCGCTTGGTCCAACGAGCGCGATTTTTTCACCCATTTTTGCGGTAAGCGATACATTTTCCAATATCTGCACATCGGGGCGTGACGGATATGCAAACGAGACATTTTTCAATTCAATATCACCATGCACCGAAAGCGGGGTTTCCGTTTCATTCAAATTAATTTCTTCCCCTTCCTGCAAAATTTCCTGTATCCGCTGCGATGAACCGACCGTTTTTTGCACCACCGCATAGCTTTCGCTTAAGCCCGCTAAAGATGCGCCAATAAACACCGTGTAGAGCAAAAACTTAATCAATTCTCCAAAAGTAATTTCACTTCCTGCGACCATAGAAAGTCCTTTCCATACAATCACCACAATCGCACCAAACATGGCGAAAATGACAAATGACACGAATGCCGCGCGGTATTTAGATGCCTTGAGAAAAACATGCACGACTTTATCGTTGAGTGCTGCGTAGCGGTTCGTTTCGTGTCGCTCGCTCGTGAAGGCTTTCACCACATCAATTCCCTGAAACGTTTCGTCCACAATTACATTGGTCGCGGCAAGCGCATCTTGCGCGCCTTTCGATTGTTGGCGAATGAACCGCCCAAAAACAATGGCAATGATAATCATCACCGGAAACGTGCCGAGCATCCAAAACGTGAGCTTAGCAGAAATCATAAACAGAAATGGAATACACACAATCGCCAAAACAAACTGCCGCACCAACATGGCCAAGTTCATGGAAAGGGCCTCTTGCAATTGCGCTATGTCGTTTGTTATACGAGACGTGAGTTCTCCCACCCGCGTTTTTTCAAAAAAGTAAATCGGCTGCGTGATAATTTTTTGGTAAGCGGCTTTGCGAATATTTGCCATCGCGTTTTGGCTCACATATTCAAATAAGTAAATGCGGAAAAAAGACAAAATCGCCTGAATAAGCAACACCCCTCCCAATAGCACCCCCGTTTGCAAAAGTTGGTCGCCTTTCATGCTTTGCAATGTGGCAGCATCTACCAATTTCCCAAAGCCCATCGGAATAACGGATAGCACCGAAGTGGAAACCACCAAACAAATCATGCCCAAAATGAAGTGCCATTTGTACGGTAAAATGAACCGATAAATATTGAGCGAGCGCTTTAGCTCACTGCCTGAAATTCGTTTTTTGTTTTCTTTTGCCATGAATGCGCAATGATAAACAAAAGTCGTAAGCCAAAAGAACCAATGGTTAATTCTCAATGGTTAATGAAGAATACGGTAGGAGCAGAAAATTTTCTGCCCTTTTTTGTGAGGGAAAACCCCTTCCCCGCTTCGCGGTACTTCCCCTTTGCAAGGGGAAGAGCTTGGTGCGCGTAAATAGATAAATGTGTGCATAGAAGCGCTAATCCATTTCTCCCCTAAATAGGGGAGATGTCCCGCGCCTCGCGGGACAGAGGGGTTGAAATGGGTGAAAAAAGCCCATCCTTCTAAAACTTAATGGGTACCAGTTTTCGATTCTACTCTCGCAGCGTTAAGAAAGCAACCACTTTACAAGTTCCGTTATTCCATATTTTACAAGTCTTAGGAATATTGGATTACTCAGTAGCTGTTTTAGCCCTTTCTTAACCTTTCTATGTGAAATTCGCATAGAGATGGGCTTGACTGAGCCCCGTAAATCTGGTAAAGAGGTACACTCTACGTGGCGCAAATGTAGAAATATAAACTAACTCCTACTTATTTTGAAATTTAACTGTCGTGAAGGGATGGTTCAAAAAAACGAGCAGAAACTCTCCTTTTAACAATTTCGTTTACACGTTTAATAAATGAAACGACACGAATAATAAGTCGTGAAAAATACATTTTCCGTATAAGTGCCCAAAAAATGTAGGCGATTTTTTGGCTGAAATAACGGTATAGTGCCATTTGTATATTTTATTATCGGATAATCAGGCAAAAACGCCCCGTATAAGCCCAAAATAATGTACTTTTTTTATTTGAAACCGCTCCTTATTTTTGGATTGTCTTAGCTGGCAAAACACGTTTACTAACCAAAAAAGAACGTTATGCAACAGATAATCCAAACAGACCCTAAACCTTCCGCGCAGCCATCCAGCGAAGCGGAAAAAACACCTCTTTTAATCGTTCAGTCGCATTATTTAGTCGCTACTCAAGGTTTTTTAGTCGCTGCTCAACGTTGTTTAGTCACTGCTCAAGGTTATTTAGTCACTGCTCAACGTTATTTAGTCACTGCTCAAGGTTATTTAGTCGCTGCTCAACGTTGTTTAGTCACTACTCAAGGCTGTTTAGCCGCTGCTCAACCACAAATTATAACTACTAACTCGTTTTTTTTCACCATTAAACCATATATCGTATGAAAAGGACGTTCTATTTGCCCTTAGGCGACCCGGAAAAAGCTGTCTGGCTCGCTAATTTTGCCGAAAAGGCAAAAAACTATGATGTGTTGCTCGGTTTGAGTCCGGCAACAATTACTAAATTGGAAGATGACCGCGATGCGTTTGTCGCCTCCTTGGTGCTTTTAGAGGCACTTCGGAATAGCGTGGAGGCGGTCACGGCTTTCAAAAACCGACTGCGTGACGGCAAAACACCTTTGGGTGTGCTGCCGACTTTGCCCACGCTACCGGTTGTGCCGCCTACGCTTCAAAGTGACATTTTTGGGCACGTGCGCCAGTTGGTGAGAGCCATCAAAGCCAATCCCAATTACACGGAATCGATTGGCGATGATATGCGCATTATTGGTGATGAAATCACCGAAGACCCGAACTTGTGGCAACCGAGCCTGAGCGTCAATTTTGTGGCGGGCGCACCGCACCTGAAATGGACGAAAGGGCAAAGCGAGAGCATCAAAATTTGGGTGGATAGAGGCACGGGCTACGAACTGCTAATTGTGAGCACGCACAAAGATTACACCGACCACCATGCCCTGCCTGCCGAGGGGCAAACGGCTCTGTGGAAATATAAAGCCGTTTATCTGCTGCACGATAGCGAAGTCGGGCAAATCAGCCCCGTGCTTGAAGTGGCGGTGACGGGGACGGGAGTGTAAATGCAATGGTTAATGGATAATTATTAATGATTAATGAAAAACAGGACATTGGCAATTATCCATTATAAAAGATATCCGCGCAAGCCGAAAAGCGGATTTAAAATAGAGTAGGCAAAAACAATTAAAAAATATGGGGGAGCCTTGCACCACAATAAAACTATTTGTTCGAGTAGTTTTATTGTGGTATTTTTTTTCACAGGTCAATACATAATTATGAATGTAAAAAGTTTCCTTATCGTTATTCTGTTGAGTCCTTTGTTGCTTTCTGCACAAATGGAATCTATGAGCAGAAAAGAGTATAGACGTTACCGGCACGGAGAAATTAGGCGTTTTAACGATAGCCTTTTTGACCGTGGCAAATTATTTGCGCAGCACAATCTGTATTTTGCTACGGAGGGAATCTTTAATTTTCTACTTTATGATGATGGGGCTAATACTTATCTTCGTTACCGTTTAGCGTGGCGACCTGTTATCGGTTATTTTCCTGTAAAACGGCTTTTGATAGGCATTCAACCTGGGGTAGAATATCAAAAAGGAACGCGCTATACTTCTACAACGGGACAATTTGGGGTGTTGTTCCGATATTATGCAGGAAAGGGAAGAGTTACGTTTATGCCAGAGGTAGGATATTACTTTTCAAATACCTATTATAGTACTAGGCGTGGGGCGTTTGAATTTCCGCCAGCGAATAGTAATGAGTACAAAATGCTCAAGCACTATGCGTTTATAGGAGCAGGATTAAACGTTCGGGTTTGGACATATCTGTCATTCAATTATTCTGTTCGGACATTCTTTTTATTAAAGCAAGTTTCTGATAATGACCGATGGAATTTAGACCAGAATTGGGGCATTAGTTTTACGTTCCCAACGATACGTCATCAAATCGGGCAAAAACTGTTTGCCTATCCTAAATTCACCAAATACAAAAAGTTATACATTCCCTAATTTCCCTTATTTATTAATCAACAAAAAACGAGAATATGAAAAATATATTGAAAACTGCCATTCTGTTTATGATGTTTGGCGTAATAACTATTTCAAGTTGTAAAAAAGACAAGTGCGAAAATAAATCTTGCCCCCTCTTGTCCTCGTTTGTAACGAGGATATAAATTTTCAAAGGTCGGCAGTGGTGCTGACGCTATGGTTCAGGAAGTGCTTTCTACATTGGCTTTTAAACAATAACTAAAAGAGTCGGTATGAGTATGGCTATAAAAAATAATGTTTTGTGTTTATGGAGTATAACGTTGGCTATGCTTCTATCGGCTCTTTTATTCCCTATGGGGAGTAGCGCGCAAGTGTTGCCCAAAGTTCTTCATCAGTTTTCATTTTCGTATAGTAACGATATTTACTTCCCTGAAAAAATAGAACCCGAATCTGGCGTGTTGCGCTTCAAACCTTTTGCAAAATACGGCTATAAAGTAGAATTGAATTATGCCTTTGAAATGAAGATAGGTTTAGGATTTGAATTAGGAATAGCGCAGGGCTTTATCCCTTTTGGAACCCGAGATAATTCGTGGGAAGTTTTTAATGACAATACCATATTGCCTAACGGTTTCAAAGGAAATCCCATGGATGGTCCAGATAATAACCGATTAGATGTTTTTTATTTTGATTTTCCGATTAAACTATTCTATACATTCAAAATTGCACCGAATATTTTTCTCAGACCTAAGGCTGGTATTAGTTTAAAATGTTATTCTAATCATATTGCTCGAACAAGATGGTTTAACAACACTGATAATCTGCCTTTTTCTCCTAATGAAGTTATCATTGCTACACTTTATAGTGAGACAGATACGAAGTATCAATATTTTTATCCTGATTTGTTGGCAGGAGTAGACTTTCTAATACAGCCTAAGAAAGCGAATCACTTTATAAAAATTGGTTTACTGTTGAACTATGGCTTCGTAAGGCGCTTTGCAGGAGCTTATGAGTTTGGCAATATGGGATCGCAATACGACTCAAGGGGTAAAATTTACTACGGAAGTAATTATTTCGGCATCAGTTTAGGTTATCACTTTATGAAATACAATAAATGGGAAGAATCCCAAAAACCAACCGAAGACAAATATTTATTTAATCCACATTTTTAATCCCAAAACAATGAAAAGAATAATAAAAATAATGACTATGATTCTTACTGTGCTTGTATTAGCACTTGCATCGTGTAAGAAAGATAAATGCCAAACTACCACTTGTCCAGCAGGACAAAAATTAGAAAGATTGGGCGATGAATGTTATTGCATTCCCGATGCTCCATGTGATACATTTACTTGCTATAATGGTGCAGGGAAAGTATTTTCAGATGATACGTGTTCTTGTCTTTGCACGTATGGATATATTGGTCAGCGATGTGAAAAAGTTAATTTAACCGTTGTTGGAGGTACATATGCCGCAGTTGACACTTCAATTGATGATGATGTTTTTTCATATAATGCTACAATAGCACTCAATACGGGAACAGGTGCTGGTGTTGTCACTCGATTATTTGATGACTTTTTTACAAATCCTGTTTCAATTAGTATGGCCGATAATATTATTTCTATAGCTGACCAAGCTCCTGACAATAATGATTTCAGTATTTATGGAACAGGAACAGTAACTCCGTCTGGAGGAAGTACGGTAAAGATAGTTTGGACATATACAATATATGACAGCTCTAATCCTTCCGACCAAAATACCGTTCGTGGCACATGGACAAAGTAATAATTACCAGCTGGCGTGAGTGTTTTGCACTCGTGCCGTAAATAAAAAGGCGCAAGCGGAAAACATTTGCGCCTTTTTATTTTTGAAATGGGTGAAAAAAACGAGCACGTTTTGCTCGCAAACAATTAACCATTGACAATTAACCATTATATTTTAGTTTTCCGCTTCAAACGCAAGCATGTTAAAGCGCATTTTCACGAAACCTGTTTTGATAAATCTTGGAATTGCTTTAGGCATTATCCTGATTTTATTGATTTTGATGAATTGGATTTTATCCATTTATACGCGGCATGGGCAGAGCCTTTCGGTACCTGACGTAAAAGGGAAAACGCTGGAACAAGCCGAAGATATTTTGAACGATGCCGATATGGAATATAAAATTTTAGATTCTGCATATATGGCGAATATGCCTCCTAACACCATTATAGACCAAACCCCGAAACCCGAAACAAAAGTAAAAGGCGGGCGCACCATTTACCTGACGCTGAATGCCTATAATGTTCCCACGATAGAGCTGCCGGATTTGATTGGAAAAAGTTCGTTCAAGTACGCCAAAATGCAATTGGAAAGTTACGGATTGAAAGTGGGCGAACCGATTTACAGACCATCGCCACATCAAAACGCGCTGTTAGATATTTTGCTGAATGGACAATCCGTTACCGCAAAAACAAAAATCCCGAAGGGCTCGGAAGTGATTTTAGTTATTGGACAAGGATTTTCAGGAGAAGAAGTACAGGTTCCGTATTTAATTGGGCTTTCGTATCGCGAAGCCTTGAAAAAACTGAAGAACGATTTTGGATTGAATACGGGCGCAGTGGTGGTGGAAGATGATGTAACGGATACGCTAAACGCGATTGTTTATCGCCAAAGTCCTGACTTTTCAGTAGGGCGCAAAATTCGTGAAGGGGAAGAAATAGATGTGTTCATTGCTAAAACATTGCCCTCTACTATTTCGGTGAATCCTGACTTTTATTCCATTCCAAAAAACGAGGAGGGTAGCGAAGAAGCGACCGAAAATCCCGAATAACAATATTTTTTGAACCCAGCCGTTTCTGATTGAACGAATGATACTATGCGAAAATTTCTGACCCTTTATT
>JAEYZB010000001.1 GCA_023428205.1 Bacteroidota bacterium
GTTATACAGTGAGTGCCATTGGAAAAATTCAGGGTGGGTGGCTAAGCCCTCAAGATTTGGCAATCTTTAAGCACTATACGGATTTCAACGCTCTTTCGCCTAACATATTTGTCTCTGCTGATTTTGTAAAGACTCACTTTAACCACACGATATGGAAAACGCTTGATTATGCATCCATACTGTTTCAATTGAGCGCAGCGTTTCTTCTTTTTTCAAAACGATATTTGAAATATTATCTAATTCTTGCTATTGTTTTTCACTTAGCCATCGCTGTTTTATTGCAAGTGTCTCTTTTTTATCCATATATTATTTTTTACGGAATTATTTTGGCCTATGAAGCGGGAGAAAATATAGAAACACAACCCGTTCCAACAGTTTATATATACCGAGGCTTAATAATAGCGGCAACTGCCATTATCGCTTATATTTATCATTCCGGCATATTTACACATCTAACGTTTACAATTTTCATTTATAAAGATTTTTGCTTGACTATTAGTTGCGCACTGTTATTTTTGTTCTATTGGATAAAATATGCCATTCGAAGAAAACGATATGAACATCTTCAAAACGCTTGACAAAGAGAAAGTCAAAGAGTTATACTATCTCGGCTATACAAAAATTGGGGCGATAGACCCTAAAGTGTTGGCGGAGTTGAAACGTGCGTCAGAGCAACTCGTTCGGCAAACACAAAAAAAATATCCGAAAGGCGAATTATTCAACCTCATCAATTCCGATTGGGAAACCAAAATGGCATCCAATAAAATGGTAGGCGATTATTTGCTTCCTTATTTAGAAACCATTTTGAATACTGAAAAGGTAGATATTCGCCCTGTTTCGCATCTTATTAAACCCTTCGGATTGAAAAGCGGAATTTGGCATCAGGATTCATCAATCGTGGACGAACGAACTGATTTTTCCTTAAACGCATGGATGTCGCTTGTTGATTCAACTCAACTAAACGGTTGCCTCTGGATTTTCCCGGGAAGCCATATAAATGAAAACCATTTTCGGCAATTCGGTTTCAACCCGGTTCAAGGTAAATTGCTGAAAAAGTTAGATAAATATCTGATTCCGATTGAAACGAAAGCTGGAGAAGTATTATTGTTTCACCGCAATTTAATTCATGGCTCATCGAGAAACTGGCTTCCCGTAAACCGCATTGCGGTGGAAGGAATTGTTGTTCCGAAAAATGTACAGTTCTACAATTTTCACCGCGAAGAAAGTGTATCGAAAAACAAAATATTAGGATTTCAGGTGGACATGGAACACTTTTTACGCTCGAATCCGAAAGACGATTTTTACAACGGCAGATATAAATATGTAGAACTTCACGACCCGGGATTTGAAGGTATTGCCCATTATTTAGAGAAAAGCATTCCGCTGTTTGAACAACATGCAAAAAAGATGGGCAATGAAGTTTCTGTATAATCTTTTGATGAAAAAAAACGAGGGGAATCGAAAGCCTTACGGTTATTCGGCATCAAAAGCTATGCAGGATTTTAAAAATAACGCAGACGTAATTATAGACGAGTGGCGAAACTATGTAAGTGCCACCCATTCTGTCGGCACACCTATTGATGAAATTTCAGCGTATCAGTCAGAATTAAATCAAGACAAAAAATGGAAAGCTTTTTTTGTGTATGTCTATGGATATATTAATCCTGAAGCACGAATATATTTTCCCGAAACAATTCGATTAGCCGAAAAATGGCAACCCGAAGTAAGACTCGTCTTTTTCTCCAATCTCGAACCCCAAAAACACATTCAGCCTCACACAGGGAATAATCACAGTGTAATTCGCACACAAATCGGGATTGACATTCCCGATCCCGAAAAAACGGGTTTGCGCGTGGCAGACAAAACCATTCATTTGCAAGAAAAAGATATTTTTACTTTTGATGATACGTTCGAACATGAGGCGTGGAATCACAGCGAAAAAGTACGGACTGTATTGATTATAGACAACGAAAAAGAATTTCCTCACATCTACCGTTTGATTAACCGATATTTTTTGAATCAACTGAAAAAAAGTACACGAGTACAGTCGGTAGTAGAAAAACTGATTTAATAACAACAAAAGGCTTATTATGCTTATAGTAGGAAGTGGCGGACTGGCAAAAGACATCATTGCTTCAATGGAAGAAGATGCCAACGGATATGCGGAAAACGTAGTGCTTTTCGACAACGTGAGCACAGAACATGATAAACTTTTCGGGCATTATCCAATTCTACACACCTTTGATGAGGTCACAAAATACTTTAGCGAAAGCCCAGCAAACAAGAATTTCATTGTGTGTATAGGCAATCCTATTAAGCGTTATCGCCTAGCGAAAAAAATAATGGATTTAGGCGGTATTTACACCGCATTCATTTCGAATAAAACTTGCGCAATCAGCCCTTTTACTGAATTAAAAAGTGGCGCTGTTGTTCAGCAAGGCTCTATCATTTCGCGCGATGCTGTAGTAAGCGAAGGTGTTTTTCTAAATGCGGGCGTAGTATTGGGACATGATGTAATTTTACAGCAGTACGTTTCCATTGGCCCCGGAGCGCGTATTTTAGGAAATGTAGAAGTGGGTGAATTTTCCTACATCGGCTGCAATGCCGTAATAACTCCTGGCGTAAAAATCGGCAAAAAAGTTCGTATCGGCATCGGGAAAGTAATAGACCATGATATTCCTGATAATTCAAAAGTAATGTAATGAAAAGCTTGCTGTTTGGAATATATAAAACATCGGGCAATACAACGTTCAGTGAAAATATATACTCATTTAGTGGTGAAGGAAAACGGAAAATCACAGAGTATCACTTCCCTAAATTTAGCTTATACGGCTATGAAGGCTCTACAGGGCTAACGGTCGAAGAAAATGAACGCTATTTTATAGCCATTTCCGGAAATAATTTCTCGATGGAAGTAAAGCCGTTTCTATCTTTAGAACCACAGGAAATAATTGGCAATCTCAGTAATGAAATTTCGGAACAATATACGATTTGCCTATATGACAAACCATCGGAGCAACTTTATGTTGCAAATGATTTTTTTGGATTATACCCGGTATTTTATAGCCCAACAGAAAACCACTTTCTTTTTTGCAACGAGTATCAACCTTTAATTTTTCAAGAAACAACATTAGCTGAAATTTCAATACAACGAATTATTCCATACTTGGAACATGGATTTACGCTTCGCGGAACAACTTTTTTCGGTAATATTGATTTACTCTCTGCCCGACAACTCCTTGTGGTTAAGAACCGCGATTTTACTATAAATGAATATGCTGATTTTACTCCGATTCCGTATGAATCATACGAAAAAGCAATGGAGGCGTTACATACCGTTTTACAGAAAACCGTTCATAAACTCACGAGAAGAAAAAATGACTTTATTACCCTTTCGGGAGGATTAGATACGCGAATCATCTTGGGATTGACTGATGAAACAACCCGAAGCCAACAAACATATCAAACGTTCTATTTAGCACCACTCAATGAAGAGAATGATAAAGATGTTTTGATTGGGAAATTATTGGCAAAGCGATTTAATTTAAACCACAGAGTTCGCTCGTTTGAAGAAATCACGGACGATTTCAAACCTGCATACTTTGAAACTATTCGAACAAATCAGAATCAAAACATCCTTACCGGGCTATATGGAGGCGAATTGCTTTCCGGCATTTTATACGACAAAGTATTCAATGAAGGTACAAGTTCTTTTATAAATTCCCTATTTGATTTTTCTTGGAAAAAATATTTCCGAATGTTTGGGAAAGATGCAGCACTTCAAAAAAGCGTTTTATCGAAAAGCAAAAGAACATTTTTCTTTGAAACGTTGTCATCGAGTTTTTTTTCTTCGGTATATAGCGGAAGTGAAGGGGGATGGGTACATCCATGGAC
>JAEYZB010000079.1 GCA_023428205.1 Bacteroidota bacterium
TTCGGCACGGTATCATTTACCAATTCGCATTTGACGAAATAAACAATAGTGTAACGCCTTATTTTCGCAATCACGTGAATTATGCGAGCATGGTTTCTGTATTTTTTCCTTGGTTGTGGCTGGCGCAAAAATGGTATGCGAAACCTACTTTCAAGTATAAGCTGATTCAAGCCTCCAAGTTGTTGTATATTGTTGCGATTTATTTTTCTTACACGCGTGCCGCCATGTTGGCTGTGATTGTGATGTTGCCATTTTATTTTGTCATGAAGTGGGATTTGGTGAAGCCGGCATTGCTTGCTGTGATTGCCGTTTCGGTGTTAGGAGTGAGTTACATTATGTACGATAATTATTATTTGCGTTACGCTCCTGATTACAAAAAAACAATCTATCACGATGATTTCGGTTCCCACTTTGCCTCTACGTTTGAAGGGGAAGATGTGTCAAGTATGGAACGGGTATATCGTTGGGTGGCGGCTGCGCGTATGGTTCCGGAACGCCCCTTGATGGGAGTTGGTTCGGGCAACTTTTTTGACTTCTATAAAAAATACGGATTAGGCAGTTTTGAAACATACATTTCCGATAACAAAGAACAGTCCACCGTGCACAACTATTTTCTGCTGATGTTGGTGGAACAGGGGTTTATAGGCTTAGTAATTTTTGTCCTGCTGACGTATTTTATTTTTGTGGGTGGCAATAAAATTTATCACGAAAAACGAGATTCCGAGAAGTGTACAACCCTGGTGCTGATGCAAAGTATGTTGGCGATTTACGTATGTTTGTTGCTTAACGATATGTTGGAGAGCGATAAAGTCGGTACTTTTTTCTTTATGATTATCGGCCTATTGTTGGCGATTAAATTTTCTCGAATTTCTTTTTCAAAATCTGTTGAATAATGGAAAATAATCAACTCATCTTCGGCAGAAAACCTATTATGGACGCACTGCTTTCCGGTAAACCATTTGACAAAATAATGGTGCTAAAAAGCGCACAGAGCGAAGATGTGCAGGCCGTGATTGCTGCCGCTCGCGAACGAAAAGTGGTGTTGCAGGCAGTTCCGAAAGAGAAAATAGAAGATGTGCTGTACAAAGCGCGTTTGCGCGATGTGAATCATCAAGGCATTATCGGTTTTATTCCATTGGTGGACTATGTTTCTATTGACGATATTATTCATGTCGCTCACGAAAAAAAACAGCATCCGCTTCTGTTGATTTTAGACGGAATAACAGATGTTCATAATTTGGGTGCGATAGCACGTTCGGCTGAAAGTTTGGGGGCGCATGGCATCATTATTCCGCAAACAGGTTCCGCACAAATCAATGCGGTTGCCGTGAAAATTTCGGCAGGCGCGCTGTTGAATATTCCTGTTTGCCGCGAACAAAGTTTGGTGACAGCCATCAAATACATCAAAGCAAACGGTATAAAAGTGATTGGCGCAGAGTTGCAAAATGCAGTGCCGCTTGCCGATGAAAATCTGGATCAGCCGCTTGCAATTGTGTTGGGTGCAGAAGGAGAGGGGATTTCTCCACAGGTGAAAAAATTCTGCGATGCGTTTATTGCAATCCCCATGATGGGACAAACAGAATCGCTCAATGTATCTGTTAGTGCGGGTGTGATTTTATACGAAGCAATGCGCCAAAGAGGATAAACGGGCTCACTTCGACAAGCTCTGTATAACACTTGTCGAAGTACTCAATGACCTCATTTTTTTGCACCATTTGGAAAGAAAAGTTACTTTTATAGACGCAACTAAAAAAGAAAAACAACGGTCTTTTCACAGAACATAAACCGCCAATCATAATGAAGAATTCACTATCCTTCCTGCTCTTTTTATTTTCGGTTGTACTTGCCAATGCGCAAAACAACGTAGGGATTGGAACAAGTTCCCCGAATCCTCATGCCATATTGGACTTAGACCCTACGGGAAAAGATAAAGGATTTTTGACTCCGCGTTTAAATCAGGCGCAGCGCGTTGCTTTAGGTGCTGCCTTAGGTGCTGCTGATAAAGGATTACTGGTGTTTGACCCGATTGACAATTTGTTTTATTTCTGGAATGGAACAACCTGGATCCCGTTTCCTGTTGATGGGCAAACATTAAGTTTTAATGCCGTTACGAACGCATTAAGTATTTCTAACGGAAACTCGGTGGTGTTGCCGACTATGGCTGGTCCGACAGGACCTACAGGTCCATCGGGCGCTAATGGCGCTTTGGGTGCAACAGGAAATACAGGCGCAACAGGCGCAACAGGAACTACCGGAGCTACTGGAGCTACTGGCGCAATAGGAAATACAGGTGCAATAGGAGCCACTGGTGTAGCGGGAAATCCGGGCGCAACAGGAGCTGTCGGTGCAACAGGAAATACAGGCGCAACGGGAGCTACCGGAGTAGGAATCACTGGGGCTACTGGCGATACCGGAGCCACAGGAAGTGTCGGAGCTACAGGCGCAACAGGAAATACGGGCGCAACGGGGGCAGCTGCTCCGGCAAGTTACAATACGGCATTTTCCTTTAATACTTCCGGTACGGCAGCAATCACTGACGGAGGAGGGACGCTAACCACTGCCACAGGCGCATGGTTAGTAGGAGGAAATAGTAGTCCAAGCAGTAATAATCTGGGACAAACAGGTAATCAGCCCCTGGTATTTATTACCAATAACACGAATCGAATGAGTGTGGAAGCCAATGGCGATATTTTTGTTGCCGGTTCAAAACCTATAGAAATACGGAGGTTTTATTGCAATAGTTGTGATAATCCTGATAGAAACACCGGGGTTTCCGCAACCACGTATGTAGCTGTAATAGCTGGGTTTTATCCGACCAGTAATAGCGATGCCGAGAGTACTCGTGCTCGAATGTATGTTAAGAGCGGAACTTGGTGGTTTAAGGGAGATACAGAAGGGCCGAGCGGGGAAAGTTGGGACGTGGATATTATGTTCATCAAAAAGCAATTGGTAGATGATACGCGTCCTGCATCAGGTCAAGGAGGAGGAACCGCTTTCTAACTTTTCGTTTTTCGGTACAGAAAATAGAGAATAATCACGACTGCAATTTGTGCCAAAACGGTTTCCCATGTCGGATAGAAACCTATAACATCTATCATTGGTAAATTTCCGATAAAGTTTTGTTTTATGAGGGCGCTTTCCTGGAATGAGTGAATTGCCTTTCCTGTGAGCATTATGGCAAGTATGCTCAAAATAAGCACTGAAAACGAAATGATTTTGTTGAACGGAATACGCGCAGAAAGTCGTGTTATGATTTGATATAAAACGATGATGATAATGAATGCGACAATTCCGCCCGCTAAAATGTACGCGCGGTGTGCTCCTCTGCTTTGTAAATCAATGGTGGAAATGAACAAAATAGATTCGAAAATTTCGCGGAAAACAACAATAAACGATAGCATGAAAATCCCCCATACACTGGCTTTTCCGCTTCGGGAGTTGATTTGTTTTTTGATGTAATCCACCCACTGTTCCATAGATGAACGTTTGTGCATCCAAAAGCCCACAAAAAGTAGCATGGCCACAGCGGAAAGGGTCAAGACGCCTTCCATCAGTTCGATATTTACGCGGCTTTTCGATAATAATTCTCCGATGAGCAGCCAAATCAAAACGCCTGCGACTAATGACAAAACCCAACCTGCGTGTACTACTTTTTTCAAGTCAATTAAGTTGGCGGCATTCAGTACGTTCATAAAAATGATAATCACAATAAGGGCTTCCAATCCCTCGCGCAGCAGAATGGATACGGTCATAAATGCGGAAAGCCACGCGCCATATTCTTGCGCGTTGAGTTTTTCTTCTGTGGTTTCCAGTAGTTTTGCCAAGTTTTTTAAATGCGCCATGGTTTCTGCGCCTTGCTTTTTCGCTGTTGAGGCGTGAATAGCCGCTACGTTTTTTTCGAGTTCCAATACCAAATTGGAATGGTTCTTTTTCAATTCAAATTCGTTGGGCTCTATGCCTTCCAAATACGCCATGGTGACTAGCCGTTCTACGAGAGTCCAATCGCTGTTCAGGCAAGCAGCTTGTGCCTGTGCGATATAGTCTTTGGCTTTGTGAATTGGATTGGCGTTTTGTAATGGTTCGTAGGTGCGAAGCGCAGAAAGATGTGTGCTGTCAGTGATTTGCAATAATTCTTCATCGCTCAAAGTCGCAATTTGTGCGAGTGGAATTTTCGGTTCCGCACTACCACCGGAAGCATAGCGAAGTGACAACACATAAAACGATACATTCCATACTTCTTCGTCTGTGAGTTGTGGCAAGGCAGTCATGCCTGTGCCTTCAATGCCGTAGCGCACGGTGTTGAAAATGCCGAAAGCCGAAAGTGCTGACATGCGTGGTTCTTCGTGAAAATTGCGGGGTGCGGGGTCTAAGTCCTTGCCCTCCAAACCGTCTCCCAAACCCTTGTCTCCGTGACAGGAAGCGCAATGTGCTACGTATAGTGTTTTACCTTTTGAAAGCAACGGATAGGCGCTTGGCGCGGTTTTCAAGCCCGATGTTTTCAGCAGAAATTTTTTGGTGTAGTCGCAAGTGGTTTTCACTTCCTTTGCATCGGCTTTTTGGGCTACCAATTTCTGAATATGCGAAGCGTAAAAAAAGAGTGAATCTTTCGTGTTTTTTTCAAGCGGGAGTTCGGCTATGGTTTTGGCGATGTTTTCCGAAAAGTTTTGCATTTCGGTGTATTCCATTTCGCTGATGATTTTTCCATCTGAAACAGCACGCGCGTAGTCGCCACCCAAATAGTTCAATAGGTGTACTACATAGCCGGAACGCTCCGTTGCTGCTTCGTTTTGAGCAAAACAACTAAGGGATAAAACGGTAAAAAATGAAATGAAAAAAGATTTGCCCACTTGTTTAGAATGATTAAAAACAACGCAAACATAAAATTATAATGGTTAATTGATAATCATTCGTGTTCAGGAGATGAAATGGGCAATACTTCGACAAGCTCAGTAAGCAAAAACGAGCAGGAAAAGTGGGTTGGAAGTTTATAAAGTTTATAAAATGAAAAGTAGCAGGGCGTAGTGGAGGCTTATTGTAAAAATATCTTCGATAATGTAACAACGCCCGTGAGCAGCACCAAAACCAACACAATAGATTTGAATTGCTCTTCTGACATTTTGGATAGAATTTTTTTCCCAATGAATGTTCCCACGATACTAACGACAAGTAAAATTGGAATCAGATAAAGGTCATGTTTATGCACATAGCCATTGAGAACGTAAACGATGCCTCTGCTGGAGTCGATTGCCAAATCAATGATGGCGGAGGTGGCAATAAAAGCATCCATTTTAAGGTTGTAAGCGGCTAAGGTAATGCCCCGTATTGCGCCACCTGTTCCCAATAATCC
>JAEYZB010000085.1 GCA_023428205.1 Bacteroidota bacterium
TTCCAGTCGTTGCCGAACTGCGCGAGCAAATGATTGATGTCATTCACTTTTCGCTCCAGACGCTCCACTCCCACTTTTTGCAGAAAATGCCGTAACGGAAATGGTTCTATACCACTTTCCATTTCCGAACACGCAATCGGCAGTTGTTGTTTCATTAATGATTCGTAGCGCGAAAGCAAATTTTTATCCACGCGGTTTTGCAATTCCAACACTTCCGCATAGGCGCCATTTTCCAATAGCGTTTTTTCATGTTCACTCTGCCAAACCACGTGCAGAATCACCGTGTTGTATGCCTTATCGCTATGATGCCGGTGTTGCCGCCATTCATTTTCCTTAACGTGGATTTCAATATTGCCCGCAAGGGTAATGTTGCCCGCTTTCACTTTCGCATTTGCAAAATCAGCGCCTGCATTCGCTTGATAAAACCCTTGCCCGATAATTTCCAACGGAATACCTGACTTTGTGCGCAAATCGCGCTTCTCAAACAGTTGGAATTTCCAGATATAAACTAAAAGCTCTTCCGTTAGCGACATAGTCAGTTTATGTGTTTTCGATGTTTAAAAGTAGTGATATTCTTTCCAATTTCTTAATACTGCAATAACGGTGTTGTAATGGTGTCGAGCTTCTTTTGCACCATAAAATTAAAAAATATGAAAAGAACATTTTTACGCAGTCTTTTTATTGCAGGAATTGCAATGATTGGAACGGTAGTAAATGCGGCAAATGTAAACGTTACCGCACCTATCACAACTAACACCACTTGGACAAGCGACAACACCTACATTTTGTTTGGTGAAATCACCGTTAAAAATGCTACGCTGACCATTCAGCCCGGCACCGTAATCAAAGCGGACGCGACTTCTTTGAGCCGCTTGGTGGTGACCCGTAGCGGAAAATTAGTGGCAAACGGAACTGCGACTAACCCGATTGTATTTACATCTAATGCCGCTACACCTGACCGTGGCGACTGGGGTGGAATCAGTATTTTGGGAAATGCGCCTTTGAACGTAACCGATGCAAACGGAAATCCGATTACTAAGATATTAGAATGCGGAACAGCACCTGATTATGAATTCGGTGGCGCAAACGCTGATGACAGCTCCGGTGTTTTGACTTATGTACGCATTGAATATGCCGGTTACATTTGCGGAACGAACACAGAATTGAACTCGCTTTCATTGGGCGGTGTGGGTCGCAAAACCGTCATCAACCACATTTCTATTCTTTACAGCTTAGATGATGCAATTGAAATTTGGGGCGGAAATGTAAACATTGATCACTTCGCTACCTTCAGCACCCGTGACGATGATTTTGACACCGACAACGGTTGGTCAGGAAAAGCACAATTCGGTTTGATTGTCCGCGACCCAATGATTGTGGACGAAGCGGACTTGAGCAACGGCTTTGAATCAGATAATGACAGCGAAGGCAGCTACAAAACGCCTGCAACAAGTGGTGTACTTTCAAACATTACTGTAGTTGGTCCTGCTGAAACAGTGGGTTCTACTATCGGAATTCAAAACGGTTACGGAGCGCGTTTGCGTAGAAATACAGCACAAAGTATCTTCAATTCGGTATTTATTGGATTTAACTATGGCTTGTATTTGGAAGGAGCAGGAACGCAAGGCAAAGCACTTGGAGATACTTTGGAATATAAAAACAACGTAATCGGTGGCTCGGTACTTTCTGCATGGAAAGGCACTTTTGACTCGATTTATTTGGCAAATCCGACTACCTCAAACACTGTTTTTGGCGGAAACGCGAATGATGATGTAAAATTAACTGCGCCATATTCTTACCTTTCTTCTTACACAAACTTTGTTCCGCAAGCCACTTCTCCACTTTTGGGAGCAGCTGATTTCACTTACTCGAAATTAAGCAACGGATTTCAAACAGTAACCTACCAAGGTGCTTTTGCTGCAGGCGACAACTGGTTGCAAGGTTGGGCAGGTTATGCAGAACCAACAGGAATCAACAGCGCGAAAGCATACTTTGGCGAAGTTGCAGTATTTCCGAATCCGGCAAACAGCGTGGTAAATGTGAAAGTGGTAAGCAAAGAAACCATCCATAACGCTACCTTAGACGTAATGGACATCAGCGGAAGATTGGTACACAGCGAAAACGTATCCATTGCTACAGGAAACAACAACTTCTCATTTGATGTAAACGCTATCGCAAACGGATTGTATTTCGTTCGCGTGGCAGGTGCTGACTTCTCAGTGAGCCGCAAAGTGAGTGTTGCGAAATAATTTCCCTCCTTACTATTATAGAAAAAGGTTGCCCGAAGGCAACCTTTTTTGTTTTACACCACTTCCACTTCCTCCCTTTGGCGTTTGGTGGCCTTGTGCTTGCCTTTTGGTTTGGCTTGCCCCACCACCACATCAAAGCCCCATGACTTAATGTTTGTCGGATTTTCACTTTGTGTGGTTAAAAGGAATTGTTTGATGCGCTTGGTGGAATTATACAAGGTATTGGGCGTATCGCTCGTTTGTCCTTTTGCCGTACCGATAGCGGTATAACTTTCTTTCATCGCCTGCTCGGCTTCGGCATAAAGCTGCAAGGCGCGCTCTCGCGCTTCTTTTGCCTTTGCCACCAATTGCTTGTATTGCGTCATATTTACCACAAAACCGTCCGCCAGCGGGCTCATTCTGCCCATAAGCTCATGATTGTCGTTTATTGTCTGGCATAAATCCAAAAATTTGTCTGCCTGCTTCACAAAAAGCTCCACTTTTACCGTTCTACGTGCCATTTTCCTCTGTTTATGTTGCAAGTATAAAAGTTATGGCAAAATAATTGTGGATAATTACAAAAACTATTCAATTTATTATACAGTAAGTTCTATTTATCAGATAATAATGAATCCTTATTTCAAAATCATTCAACCCTATTTTAGAATGAATAGAACTTATTTTGAAATAAATAAAAGCTAATTACAATAGCTGACCTAAAGCTGCTACAAGTCTGCTTATCTCCAAAGTGAATAAGTCTTGAAAATGTGGATTAAGCGATGGAAATTTCGCGGGTGCCGTCCGGCAGAATGGAAATAAAGAGTTCCGTGCCCGAAACGTGGTCTGCGATGATTTCGTACCACTCAATGAAACAGTATTTATCACTGTCCAAATATTCGTGCAGACCGATAGCTTCTGCTTCTTCTATATTTTTTAAACGATACAAGTCTGCATGATAAACCAGCGTCTTGCCGTTCTTATCCGCATATTCGTTGATGATGGAGAAAGAAGGAGATGATAGCCCGGAGTTTACATCCAAGGCTTCACAAAAGGCTTTGATTAAAGTCGTTTTCCCTGCACCAAGCGAACCTTTCAGTAGAAAAATGCGTTCTCCCGGGTAGTCCGCGAGAATTTGCTGCGCGACATTACGTACGCTTTCTAAAGAATAGGTTATCGTTTTCATTCTGCGAAAATAAAATAATATTTCCGCAGAATCTCATAACCTCCTCGTTTTTTCAGGGGACTTGCAAATGGTCGAAAAAAACGAGGTCATTGAGCCTGTCGAAATGAGCCCGTTTTTCATCAACTCTTGCTGATTATCGTTTAACCATTTGTTTTTTTCGCCTCATTCCAAATGGCGTCCATTTCGCCAAGCGTCATATCTTTCAGATTTTTGTTTTGCGCTTGTGCCGTTTCTTCTATATAGCGAAAACGCTTTAAAAATTTCTGATTGGAAAGCTCCAGGCAATATTCCGGGTCAAGGTTTAGAAAACGCGCGTAATTCACAAGAGCAAACAATACATCGCCAAACTCATTCTGAATATTCTGCTCGTTTTTTTCCACCACTTCGTGTTGCAACTCTCCCATTTCTTCCTGCACCTTCGCCCAAACGTCCGCGATGTTGTCCCACTCAAAACCGACTTGTCCGGCTTTTTCCTGAATACGCAAGGCTTTTATCAAGGAAGGTAGTCCGTTTGGCACACCGCCCATAATGGATTTTCTGCCTTCTTTGAGTTTCAGCTGCTCCCAGTTTTTCTTCACATCTTCTTCGCTTTGTACCTCGCGTAAAGCCGAATCGCCCGCTGTGGTGCCATAAACATGCGGGTGGCGGGCAATCAGTTTATCGCAAAGCGCATTGATGATGCCGGCAATATCCGTTTGTCCTTGCTCCTCTCCTATTTTTGCATAAAACACAATGTGCAACAAAATATCGCCCAACTCTTCTTTGATGTTTTTCCAATCGCTTTTCACGATAGCGTCCGAAAGTTCGTAGGTTTCTTCAATCGTCAAATGGCGCAAACTTTCAATGGTTTGTTTCCTATCCCACGGACATTGCTCACGCAATTCGTCCATGATTTTCAAAATGCGTCCGAACGCTTCTTTCTTTTTTTCTTCATTAACCATTGCCATTATCAATTATCCATTAAAGATAGTATTTGTGCGAGTTCTCTTTCAAAAACCGTTCTTTCTCCTGATAGTTCGGCATGATTTTTTCCACCAAAGTCCAAAAGCGCTGCGAGTGATTGTGGTGCACCAAATGCGCGAGTTCGTGTATCAAAACATAATCCACCACATCTTGCGGGGCAAACAGCAAACGCAGGGAAATATTGATGTTTCCTTGTGTAGAGCAACTTCCCCAATTGCTCGTGTTGTACTTAATTTTTACGCTGTTTATTTCTTTGCGGAAATAGCGGTTATTCAGTTCGTGAATCCGCTCGGTGACAATCGGCAAAAAGAATTTCGCCAAACACTAGGACACCAAATAGCTGTTCGTGCTGATTTGCGCCTCTGCCGAAAGCCCTTTGGCAAGCGCAATCACAATTTGCTGATTGAAAATACGAGCCGTACTCTTGGCGCTCTCATGAAAGAAAATATTGATGGCAAAATCATAGCCGCCTACGCGAATTACTTCTCCATTCACATACTTTCGCTGCGGTAAAAAGTCCAGGAGTTCCGGCTTATCGCCCAGTTTTTCTTTTGCCCATTTCAAGAAAGTATCAATGTTTTTGCGCTGCTCGTCTTTCGGTTGTTTGGCGCTGATTTTAATGGTAATTCCGTTGTGGTTCACCGTTACGCGATTGTTGTAGCGCTCCTCAAACAGAATCCGAACAGGTACCTGCCGCTCACCAACAGCAAGTTCAAAGGTTTCGGTACGGATGCGTTCTTCGCGCGCCAAAACAGGTGCAAACTCTTTAAAAAGCGACAATAACATTTGCGCCAAAAATGGGTGCTAATCCGCTGAAACAGAAATTAATTTGTCCACATTCGGGGAAAGAAAAAACAGCCCGTTTTTTTCGACCATTTCAAAGATAAAAAATAAGCAGATTTTAGATTCAGGCACCGCTCCGCTCATGCTTGCCCCTATGGGAAAGTTCAATTTTGTTTTTCGATTTTATTTGCCACACTGCGTTCAATGAAAACAAGCCCGCATATTATGATTATTTCCACCCAAAAATAAGTCAGCCCGAGACCGGTAAGTTGCTTGTAATAATTAATTAAAAGACCGGCAGTCAATAGACAGTAAAGCAGATTGGCAACACTTATTATTTTGATGAATGGCATCCAATTTTCTTTTAAGAATAAAAAACAAATCGCTGAATAAACACAAAAGCAAGCAGCTATTGCAGAAAGGTAAGTAAGGGCTGTTTTAGGCATCCCGAAATACCCGTTGAAGTTTCTCAATACGAAAAACAGCAATAAGGTAGTAAGCATTGCCCCTATACTATCGATTAAGAAAAGCGTCCCGGGTTTTCTTACTAAGTGATTAATCATTTTTTCAATAGCACGATTCATTTTTTCAGATGCAGATTTTTATAACGAGCAGATTTTACACACAAGCACCGCTTCGCTAATGCTCGCGCGAGGTGGGCGATACGGAAAGCATTTAGCTTTTAAACAGTTCCGTATTTATTGATAATCGCCATTTGCCCTGCGTGGTAAGCTGTGTGTGATACAATTCTACCAAAGGCTTCTGCCTTGGTTTTTGTTCCAAATTTTTTGGTGGCAATAGTCGCCTCCCAATCAGCATCTGTTTGTTTTTCAACAATAGATTTTAGTTTCTCAAAAGATTCAGCAACATAGTTTTTCAAGGTTTCTAAATCTGTCCATTCACCTGTATCTTTTTTTTCAATCACCGTTTTCGCAATTACTTTAACAGCATTATCGCCAAAAACATTTTTGGCAAAAAGCAACTCTACATCACCGATATGGCGAATAAGGAAGCCCACTGAATTAGGTGAATTGCCAAGTTTCTTTTGCAAATCAGTTTCGGTTAAAGTATCTAACTGATTAGCAAATCGTGTTCTGGATTCTATCCAAAGTTCCAGTAAGATGTCTGTTTTGTTTTTCATAGAATGAAATTAAAAATATATCCTGAAATGATAATACCCATCCTCGTTTAGCGAAGCGTAACGAGGATGCTCTTTCATTATTTCTTTATAACAAACTCATCGCTTCTTTTATTGCGTTACAAATGCAAAGCTAAAAAAACATCCTCGTTGCAAACGAGGACGAGTAGGGTATTGTTCATTCATTTCTCTGCTTTAATAACGCTCAACAATATTCTTGCATGGTTTATCTTTTTATCTTTGGCAGCATAAAGCAAGGTGAGGTTTTGTGTTTTTGCAATGGATTTTATGCGTTCTAATTCTTCTAGTTTTGCTCTCAGTTCAATTTTATAAGCTTCCGTAAAACGTTCAAAATTTTCGGCTTTGTGTCCAAACCATTTTCTTAACTCTGTGGAAGGAGCTATAATTTTATTCCACTCATCTATTGCCGCATCTTCTTTTTTTAGCCCTCTGGGCCATAACCTGTCTACCAGCATTCTGTAACCGTCTTCAACCAAAGGGGTTTCATATATGCGTTTTATATTTATCTTGTTCATTGTAAGTTTTTTTTCAAGTTCAACAGTTTTTGGAAACAAAATATTGTTTTCCAAATGAATGTGCAAATGTTCCTGTGATGTCGGGTTTTCCAACCCGACATTCTTTAAACGTAACGAGAATGCTCTTTCTCCTCCTCGTCCTCGTTTAGCGAAGCGTAACGAGGATGCTCTTTTATTATTTGTTTGTAACCAACTCATCGCTTCTTTTATTGCATTACAAATGCAAAGCTAAAAACATCCTCGTTGCAAACGAGGACAAGTGGGGTTTTAGCGAATGATACAAATGTTTTAGCGACCGATACAAATGTTTTAGTGGCTGATACAAATGTTTTTATCTCTGAGACAAATGACTCAGCCGTTGGAGCAAATGACTCAGCCGTTGGGACAAATGACTCAGCCGTTGGGGCAAATGACTCAGCCGTTGGGGCAAATGACTCAGCCGTTGAGACAAATGACTCAGCCGTTGGGACAAATGACTCAGCCGTTGGGACAAATGACTCAGCCGTTGGGACAAATGTTTTTGTCGCTGAGACAAAGCATTTATTAGAATAGGTTTTCGGCTGTTTCTGTCCGGAACGGGAAACTTTCGCTATGGCAAAACAAAGCAGTCCTTATGCGAAAGTCTGCTCATTTTTTTCAACCACTTCGTTCTTGTGTGTTTTTCTGTACCAGTCCGAAACGAAGAACGGATATTCGCGCAATTCTTCAAGTGTTACCACAGGCGGCTGATGTTCGGTGATAATTTCGCTGGAGGTCGTTTGCTTATTCAGGTTTTTGGCAAGTTCATCAAATTTGGTTTGCAAGCCCGCCAAGCTCCACTGCCCGAAAACGGTATGTCCGCCCTCATACATCTGTACCTGATATTCTTCGTTTGTGGTGATATAGCCTGAAAAATCATTGGCGTAAGGTACTAAAATCACTTCGGTAATTCCGTATTCGCGCAAGCGGTTTTCCAGCGATTTTTTCAATCGTTTCCCCGAAATGGTTGTAATTTCAAACGGAAAAGCACACAAAGCAACCTGCCCTATCGCCCAAATTTGGAGCGGCAATACCTGCGGAGTCCACGGTTTCTCTTTGTGTCCTTCTTTACTGTAGAAGGTTTTCAATAGCGCAATGGTCGGCTCTGCCCACGAAGGGAAAATCAATTTATTGATGCGTCCCGTCCCCATCACTCTCCTTGCGTGTGTTTCGAGAACAATATGCTTCGGTCCCTGCATTTTATATTTCAAATCAATCGCCTCTTTATATTCTCCACGCACGAAAAAGGCTTTTGTTTTTTCAAATAGCTTCACACAGTCCAGCATAAAATTGGCGATTTTCTCTCCCGCCAGTGGCATTCCGGGACCGTCCATGCGCGCTCCGCCCAAAAATGCGGTACCCATTGCGGCAGGCACCGTGCGGGCGTCTAAGTTGCCATTCGTAAATTCAGGGTCGCAGGCAATTTGGGAGAAATCCGTGTAAAGTAATGCCGAAGTCAATGCGCCCGTAAGCACTTCGCCTTCTTTGGCAGCAATTTCTTTCGCCTTTTCAAACTGTAGTTTTCCGTTGTATTTTGCGCTTTTATAATCGTCTTGAAAC
>JAEYZB010000180.1 GCA_023428205.1 Bacteroidota bacterium
AGTTATAATAACTCAATGGACAGTACCAATTCCGCCAACATCATCTGGCGAAATTATTTCTCCGACCCGTATTTGATTGCCCTGATAGATACCGCGCTGAAAAACAATCAGGAACTGAATATCACCATGCAGGAAATAGTTGCCGCGCAGATGGATGTGAAGGCGAAAAAAGGAGAGTATTTGCCTTTCCTTGGAATTGGCGCGAGTGCAGGCGTGGGAAGGTCTGGCTATAACACTCGAGACGGTGCGGTAGAAGATTATATGAAAGAAAACGGCAAGCTGAAAAACGTAAACGCTGTTGGCGATTTTATGATTGGAGCGGTTTTGTCGTGGGAGCTCGATATTTGGAAGAAACTCCGCAATGCGAAAAAAGCAGCCGCATACAGATATTTGGGAACTATCGAAGGCAAAAATTTTATAGTTACGAATTTGGTTGCTGAAATTGCCAATTCGTACTACGAACTGGAAGCGCTGGACAACCAGTTGAACATCATCCAGCAGAATATCGAGCTTCAGCAAAATGTATTGGGAATTATCCGGCAGCAAAAAGATGCGGGAAAAGTTTCGCAGTTGGCGGTGAACCGTTTTGAGGCGCAATTGCTTAATACGCAAAATCGGCACTACGAGATTCAACAACAAATAGTGATTACAGAAAATAAAATCAACTTTCTGACGGCTCGTTTTCCGCAACCGATTTTGCGTAATTCGGCTACGTTCAATACCGTTGCTTTTGATTCGATTTTTGCGGGAATACCGGTGCAGTTGTTGCAAAATCGTCCTGATATTCGGCAGGCAGAACAACAGCTTTCGGCAAATAAATTAGACGTGAAAGTGGCGAAAGCGGCTTTCTTTCCGTCAGTTCGTTTGTCGGCTGCGGTTGGTTTTCAGGCAATCAATCCCGCAGTATGGTTCAATCCTGCGTCACTTTTATACAATGTGTTTGGCGATATTTTTGCTCCGTTAATCAATAGAAATGCATTGGTGGCGGCATACAATACGTCAAGAGCGAAACAGATTCAGGCGGTTTACAATTACGAAAAAACGGTGTTGAATGCATATCTCGAAGTGCTGAACCAGCTTTCGGCTATTGACAAATACGGCAAAAGCTTTAATACAAAATCGAAAGAAGTGGACATCCTCAATCAATCAATCACCGTGTCAAACAGCCTCTACCGAGCAGCAAGAGCTGACTATATGGAAGTCTTGCTCACGCAGCGCGAAGCGTTGGAACAAAAGATGGAGCTGGTTGAAGTAAGACAGAAACAACTAAGTGCAGAAGTAAACATTTACAAAGCACTGGGAGGAGGTTGGAAATAATCCTCCTCATTTCGACAAGCTCAATGCACCGCGTTTTTTTCGACCATTTCAAATTGAAAAGCACCGCTATTTTCATTAAGCATTTTTTTAGAGCCGTTCTCGCAGAAAGTTTAATCTTTGGCAAATGAAAATGACACATTGCCTTCTGCTTCTTTCCTTTTTTCTTCCCTCTTATTTACTTGCGCAGGACGTAACTACTGCGGGCTTTGCAGAAGATCCGATAACGATAGACGGCAAGGCTTCGGAGTGGCCGGTTCCGTTTCGTTTCAGCGACTATACCAGCAAGCTGATGTATAATATTCGCAATGATTCGACTACTGTTTATTTTTGTTTCCGAGCCGATCAGCCGCTTGCGCAAATGAAGCTGTTATATTACGGTTTCGATATTTATATTGATACTACCGGAAAGAAAAAGAAAACACAGCATTTGCAATTTCCCATGAAAAACACGGGAGAAAAAAAAGACGAACAAACACCGCTTGGTACAAGTCAGTATGATTTGCAGCAACGCCAACTGCGCATGAAATCGGAAGTCAATTCATTGTTGGCGGAAAACTTTCTTGGCTTGCCGAAAGGCGTTTATCCGATAGATTCTGCAAATGGAATTCAAGCGGCTATTGACTTTGACAGTTTGGGAGGACTTATTGCCGAAATCGCTATTCCGATAAAACGCATTCAAGCGAACGTGAATTGCGAAAAAATTCCATGGAGCATCACCTTTCGTTTAAATGCTCCACTGGCTTCTTCAATGAATATTGGTACAGGCGGAGAAACCATGAATCGCAATCGCGATGGAAATGGCGGTGCGGGCTTGGGGACAGGCAGTGTGATTGCCCCCGACATGGACGGAGACCTTAGCGGAACCGGAGGGACTGCCGGTTTAGGAGGTGGAATGGGAGGCCTTGGCGCAAATACGCAAGCCGGTTTATACGGCAATGGAATGAATGGCGGTATGGCAGGTATGGGAATGGGCGGAGGAATGAACGGTTCTATGAACAATAACATGCAGCTACCGCAACAGCCAATGGGTAACCGGTCAAAAGTGTTTGAAGCAAGTGAATGGAAATTTAAGTTTAAATTGGCGAAATAATTAAATCTAAAAACCATGGGAAGCTACGTAGAAGGCAATTTATTGCGCGATGAAGAAGTGAAGTACGAAACCACCTATCACTGGATAATATTTTTCACGTTCAAAGCGATTTTCACGCTTTTTATTTCACCTATTTTGCAACGATGGTCCGATGAATTTGTGATTACGAATAAACGAGTAGTGATAAAACAAGGACTGTTTTCGCGCAAGACATTTGAAATGAATTTGTCGAAAATAGAATCAGTGAATGTTGATCAAAGTGTGTGGGGACGACTGTTTGGCTACGGCTCTATTTCGATTATCGGCACAGGCGGAACGCGCGAAACATTTAATGATATTCGCAAACCACTAGAGTTTCGCAGACACTTTCAGGAATTGGTGTAAAGTCATGAGCGAAGCGATTTTTACCCTACATTATCTTCCGTCTATTTCTTATTTCGCAGAACTGCTTTCTGCTGAGCAGTTTTTACTTGAACGACAGGACAATTTTCAGAAAGCAAGTTTTAGAAATCGCACGATAATTAATACTGCAAACGGCCCGATGATTTTAAGTATTCCGCTGCAAGGCGGGCGCGATAAACATCAACGCTATGCCGATGTAAAAATCAGTTACGCCACAAACTGGCAAAAGCAACATTGGCAAAGTATTCGTTCGGCTTATGGTTCTGCGCCATTCTTTGAGCATTATGCTCGTTTTTTCCACCCATTTTACGAGAAAGAATTTGCATTTTTGTATGAATTCAATTTAGCATTGCTTGAAAAAATCTTGCAATTGCTAAAACAAAAACGCGAGTTGATTTTTACAGAAACGTACTCGTTTTTTTCACCCATTTCAAATGATTCTCGTAGCGAAACCTTTGAAGAAAAAATCAAAACAATTAAGCCATACATTCAGGTTTTTTCCGAGCGGTACGGATTCAATCCAAACGTTTCTGTTTTGGATTTACTTTTCTGCGAGGGACCGAATGCTATGAATTATTTATTATAGAAATTCTACTTGCTTCGACTATATTTCGGCAAGCTCAATACATGGTGCTCAGCGACCTCGTTTTTTTCAACCATTTAAATTTGTTTGCATTAAATCGCTTGTAAAAAATTGAGGCATAAATGTACCTTTGCCCACAACAAGAATATTTGGCATGAGGATAAAGATTTTAGACCACGAAGCGATTTTGCAGAAAACTACGCGCATTGCATATCAAATCATTGAAGAAAACTACGAAGAAAAAGAGTTGGTGTTAATCGGGATTCGCCCCAATGGCTCGACTTATTGCGAGTGGTTGCAAAAAGCGATTCAAGCATCTTCAAAGGTAAAAATCACAATTCTGAATATTTCGTTGAATAAACTACAACCGTTGAGTGAAGAAATTGTTTTTGAGAAAGGAAAAACCTCACTGAAAAACAAAGTAGTGATTTTGGTAGATGATGTAGCCAGTACGGGTAAAACCGCGTTCTATGCGCTAAAACCCATCATGGACGAACAGCCTAAAAAAGTGCAGATTGCGGTTTTGGTAGATAGAAAACACAAACAGTTTCCGGTTTCGGCAGATTTTGTGGGAACCTCTCTTTCCACTACTTTACAAGAACATATTTTGGTGAATTTCTCCGCTAAAAAGAGCGAAGCGTTTTTACTGTAAGGATTATCGCAAGCGGTCGTAACTTTTCACGATTTCTTCATCTTGCGCAATGCTGCGAATTGCGAGCAAATCCAAAACAATAATTACAAACGGCAAAATATTTCCGTAGTAGAAAACGGAATCAAAAACAAATTCCACGGAGCTCCATCGGTAATACACAAAGCCAAAGGCAAACAGCATGGCGGCTATGGAAAGCAAGGTCAGCAATTTTTGAACCGTAGGGTATTTATAAAGAAAGATGGCCAATAAATTGGCGCCAATGCTTTTGCACGCTACGATGATAATCACATACACAAAATAGCCTCCGTAATACTGTTTTATTTCATGTGCTTTCTGCGCAAGCGGTATCACACTATCCAAAATAATAACGGGAGTAAACAGATAGATTGCCGTTAGCACGATAGACAGCAGTAAGAAAAGGGTTTGTTTCCGTTGCAACATAAGATTGTTTTTTGTTGTCCAAACGTAGGTAAAAATTCGGAACGGAAAAATTATGTAGGTTTGACATTACATTTTTCAGATATCAAAACGCCTTTTTACATACACCTTTTGCGCCCCTTCGCGGAAGTTTATGCGCTCATTACCGATTTGCGGAATTGGCTGTACGATAAGCGATATTTCAAGTCGGTGACATTTGATTTGCCGATTATTTCGGTGGGCAATTTGAGTGTAGGCGGAACCGGAAAATCGCCACACATTGAATACTTGATTTCGCTTTTGCAAAATGAATTTCGGGTAGGCGTTTTGAGTCGCGGTTACGGACGAAAAACGCGAGAATATATTGCTGTGCAATCCAGCTCAACAGCCGAGGAAGTAGGCGATGAGCCGTTGATGTTCAAACAGAAATTTCCGAACGCAGCCGTGGCGGTGGCGATTGACCGAATACAAGGCATTCCATTATTACTGACGGATTTTCCCGAAACCGATGTGGTGCTTTTGGATGATGCGTTTCAGCATCGCGCGATACATGCCGGATTAACTATTTTGCTGACAGATTTCAGCCGCTTGTTTACGGATGATTTTCTATTGCCCGCAGGACGTTTGCGCGAACGAAAAGAAAATTACAAACGCGCAGATATTATTATTGTTACGAAATGTCCGCAAGAAATTTCGAGTGAGGAGCGAACTCGATTCCGCGAAAAAATAAAACCGCATTCGCATCAGCGTGTTTATTTTTCCTCCATAGAATATGGAACACGCTATCCGCTTTTTTCACCGAGAGAACAATTGCCCGAAAATATTCTTGTTGTAACGGGCGTTGCGAACGGCAAACCATTGGAAGATTTTTTGAAAACCCAATTCGCAAACGTTTACAGCCAGCATTATAACGACCACCATACGTTTGACCGCTACGATTTGGAATCTATACGAACGGCATTTAATGATATTGGTGCGGAAAAAACGATAGTGATTACCACCGAAAAAGATGCGGCACGTTTGCTCGCGCACCGCGATTGGTTTGAGCAAAATAATATTCCGCTTTACGTCCAACCGATTCGTGTGAAACTCTTAGGTGAAGATGAAAAATCGTTTCGCGATGATGTGCTCGTTTTTTTGAACCATTTCAGTGCGTCTGTGCAATAATGCTGTTTACTACAATGAGTCTAACGTTTCGGGGGTTTGCATTGTGGGGGATTTTTAGCACAAAAGTTCAATAGAATTACTGCTGTTGAACCTTGCACAAATGCTAAATCGAAGCCGTTCAGCCCCGCCTGACGCAAAGCCCGTTTTAGCGGTAGTTATATATGCTCAGAAATAGTAAATTTGTCCTATGGGAAAACACTTAAAATTTATATCGTCCGAATACCTTGATAAATACACGTCAAAATGTAAAGTTGACTGGTTAGAAGTATTCCATAAATTACGGTCAAAGTCAAGTTTTACAACGGAAGATTTTGAATATTATCTTATTGCATCTTCCCTGTATTCGTCAAAGATTGAAGGAAATACCCTTGATGCGAATAGTTTTTTCAGAAACAGAGGAAACAAAAGTTTCCCAAAGAAAAAGGAAGTGCAAGAAATCGAAGATTTAGTAAAGGCCTACAAATTTGCCTCAGAAAACAACCTTAATAAAACCAATTTTCTTAAGATTCATGAAATTCTATCCAAAACACTTTTGCCTGTCAATTTGCGTGGAAAAGTCCGAAAAGAGCAAGTGGGAGTGAGAGATTCAAAAACACTTAAACCTGTTTATTTAGCTGTCGAACCTCAGTTTGTAAATAAAGAATTAAGCAAGTTGTTTAGTGATATATCGGAATTATTGAAACGTGAATTGTCTTATAAAGAGGTGTTTTACTATGCTTCTATGATTCATCTTTGGACTGCAAAAATTCATCCATTTATGGATGGTAATGGTCGGTCTGCAAGATTGCTTGAAAAATGGTTTTTAGTGTCAAAACTTGGCTTGTCAGCATGGTCTATAAATTCCGAAAAATATTATTGGGATAATCGCCCTGATTATTATCAAAACATTGCTTTGGGCTATAATTACTATGCTTTGTATTGGGATAGGTGTTTTCCGTTCTTGTTGATGTTACCCGAAGCACTTAAAGAGTCAATCAAATAATTAGAAGTATTGTAAAGTCAATTGATTGGAAATGGATTGGCATATCTTATATCATTGCTTTTGTTCTTTTCGGTTTAGTTGCATTTATAAAATTGGACTTTGATGTCCTTGTAAATGGAATTTCATTTTTGTCTGTTCAGTTTCTGGGATGTTTTCCCAAATTGTCTTTTCATTTAATTTTAAGTCAATATTTAAACTGCTTCTCACAATATCTTTAATATGAAAGTACCAATCAGAAACAGTCCATTCTTTTAATTCTGTCGATTTAAACCCTTTTTGTTTTTCGTCCCAATAAACACCA
>JAEYZB010000202.1 GCA_023428205.1 Bacteroidota bacterium
GAGAGAATCTTGGCAATGTTGTGCTAAGCGCAAATAATTTGGCATTACTGAGTTTTGAAAAATACGAAAACCGTGATTTTGAAAATATGGCACTATATGAACCGGATTATATCACGGGCTTTGGTAAAATATAATTCCTTTAGATATGAAGGTACAACCCCATAAAACACATCAAACGATAAAAGAGAACAAGGCGGAAATTCTCACGTTTGTCAATTCAAAAACAAAGGCAGAAATAACGCTTGATTTCAGTACTCTGAAACGCTCCTTACTTACACTGCGAGCTGTAAATCATCCGTTGCGAAAAGAAATACTGCAACTGATTGAACAAAAAAAACGAGTCACCGTTACAGAATTATACACGCGTTTGCGCATTGAGCAATCGCTTGCTTCGCAGCAACTCGGCCTTTTGCGTAAAGCAGGTGCGATAGAAGCAACCCGTGACGGCAAATTCATTTACTACACAATCAACCACAAACGCATCAATGAAATTGCGCAATTTGCAGATAAATTGGCGCAGTAAAACAGCAGATAACGCTATCAGCCACAAGAAGGTTTCTGTGTTTTTATATATTTACGATTAAATCAGTTTTATGGGGAAGCGTGTACTATTCCTGCCTCTTTTTTTCATTTTTTCTTACACCTCTTTTGCGCAACAAGACATAGTTGATGCATTGATGAACGAGCAAAAACCGAAGCGCGAATATGTCGGCTTTACGTTTAAATCCACTCGTGTTATTACGGGGCATTCCGTAGAAACCGTCAAAAAAAACGCACTCGATATTCGCATTGCGCATCGCTTTGGAGATATTGCGGTGAAAGGGGTGAGCGGACACACCTTGGGCGGAATTGATAACGCTTCGGACATTTTGATTTCGTTGGAATATGGAATTCTAGATGATTTGACAATCGGTGTCGGAAGATCAAAAGGTGGCACGGCAAATCAAGGATTGAAAGAGCTGTACAATGGTTTTGTGAAATATCGCGTGTTGAAACAGACGTCCGATTTCAAATTTCCAATGACGATAACGGTCGTTACGAACGCAGTAATTTCCTCTATGAAAAATGATCCGTTTGTGCCAAATCAACTGCTGAAAAATCAACCGGCAGCACATCGTTTCTCCTATATGGCACAAGCATTATTTGCTTGCAAAGCGACTTCGTGGCTCTCGTTGCAACTCTCGCCCACATTTGTTTGGCGAAACTATGTGGCGTATAATGACGAAAACGCATTGTTTTTTCTAGGACTTTCAGGACGCGCAAAAACATCTAAACGCACGGCCATTATTTTTGAATACTTTATGCCGATTGGCGCAAAAGGCTATCGTGATTATTTTCCGATGTTGAAAGGACAAAAAAATGCGATTTATTATCCGAATCTGCACATTGGGTTTGAAATTGAAACAGGCGGACACGTTTTTGCGATTAACCTTACGAACAGCGAAGGTTTGGTGGAAAATGACTTTCTGCCATACAACACAAAAAATTGGGGACAAGGGCAATTCCGTTTAGGATTTTCTATTTCGCGGATTTTGCAATTCGGCAAAGGCGGAACGTTTAGTAAACAAAATAAGAAGAAAGTCTTTACACAATAAGAGTTTTCTCCTTCTTGAAATATTTGTCTAAACGGTGCGATTCTATTTTTGAACAATTAGCAGAAAAAATTACTTTCGCCTTGCTATTTGGTATTGAATCAGAATAAACGCTGATTTGATTTAATAGGGAATCAGGTGTAAAACCTGAGCAGTCCCCGCTGCCGTAAGTTCGGAAATGTCTTTTGCTTTAAGCCACTGTTAGCAAGAAACGGGAAGGCGCAAAAGATGAAGAACAAGCCGGAAGACCTGCCAAGAGCAAAAGTTTGAAGCTTTCGGGAAGAAAAGCGAAGAAAAACAACTATACATTGTTTCTCTCGTTGTGTCTTGTCGTTAGCCGTTTTTTAAAAATAAAAATAAGTACAATGAGAAAAGGCTTACAAATCATTTTGTCCATTTTTGCGTTTGGCTCGCTACACGCACAATTTGCCCCCGCAGCAGGTCAACCCGGCAGTACGGCTATTCATAAGGACAGCACAGCTTTTAAAGCATGGGCAACAGCATGCACTGTACAAATAGGCTGGCAAGACATTTCCGATACTTCATTAGGCAGAGCGAACACCGGCAATGCTGATGCCGCAATTGGTCACGCGGGAGCGAATGGAGTTGTGAGTTTGGGCGATGGAGGAGTGGCGACATTGGAGTTTGTGCCAGCCATTTATAATGGCGATGGTTGGGATTTTGCCGTTTTTGAAAATGGGTTTACCGATTCGTTTTTAGAACTGGCGTTTGTAGAAGTAAGCACGGACGGGAATCGCTTTGTTCGTTTTCCTGCGACTTCGCTCACGCAAACAGACACTCCTCTTGGTGGCTTTGGGGCACTGCGCAGCGAAAACATCAATAATCTTGCGGGAAAATACCGCGCCAATTTTGGCACTCCGTTTGATTTAGAAGAACTAACGGATTCTTCAGGGATTGATATAAGCAATATTCGTTTTGTACGCCTGATTGATGTGGTAGGCTCTATGGATGATGCCTTTGCTTCTTACGATTCTAAAGGCAATAAAATCAACGACCCGTTTCCTACACCGTTTCCGCAATGCGGGTTTGATTTGGATGCCGTAGGTGTGATAAATTCAGCAGAAAAGACAGGTCTTTCAGATGTTTCGAATACACCATTTTCTATTTATCCGAATCCGAGTTCAGGAAAATTGTTTTTTGAAAAAGAGATTAAGAATGGTGTTTTGCGAGACATGCAAGGTAAAATCGTGCTCGTTTTTTCAGGGGACTTTGTGGATGTGTCTGAATTGCAAAACGGAGTTTATGTTTTGGGACAACAAAAAATAGTTTTGTGTAAATGAGAGGTTACATCACATTTCTGCTATTGATAAATTCATTCTTTCTGTTTTCACAAAAAGAGATTGATTACAATAAAATCGTAGACTCTGTGTGTCGAAAAAAGTGCGGTGAATCAAAAATTGAAGATATTGACTATTCAATAGAGCATCTTACATCTCTTGACGTAACCCAAATTACGAAAGGATTAGACTTATATTATTACGACTTAGGAATGAATTATTATCTCAAAGCAGTGAAGAGTCAAGGCGTAGAAGAGGATTATTCATTGGCAATTTCTGCATTTAACAACGCAATTCAGGCAGATGAAAAACGTTCCAATAAACAACACAAATCAATAATAGGCAGTGCACACAACAATCTTGCCGTCATTTATTTCTTTGAAAAAAAGTATGACCTCGCAAAAACGAATCTCGTGCTGTATAAAAAATACACTAACAAAAAATATTGGGACAGGGCACTAATCAATAAAATTGAAGCCAAATAATACATTAACATAATCACAAAAAATTATCGTTTCTAAATAAACTGCATAGTTTCGCTTCGTATGGCAAAAACATTGAACGACATCAGAGCGGTGATAGATGTGGAACTCAAAGAGTTTGAAAAGCGTTTCAAAGCCGAACTGAAAGGCAATACGCCCTTACTCGATATTATTTTGCAATACATCGTTTCTCGTAAGGGCAAACAAATGCGCCCGATGTTCGTGTTTCTTTCCGCTCGTCTTACCGCACCCACAGCCGAAGCGACTTATGTTGCGGCTTCACTCGTAGAACTGTTGCACACCGCCACTTTGGTGCACGATGATGTGGTGGACGATTCCTATAAACGCAGAGGATTTTTTTCTATCAATGCGCTTTGGAAAAATAAAATTGCGGTGTTGGTTGGCGATTTTTTGTTGGCGAAAGGATTACTCGTTTCTATAGAAAATAACCAGTTTCGATTGTTGCAAATCCTGAGCGATACCATTCGCGAAATGAGTGAAGGATAATTATTGCAAATAGAAAAAGCGCGCAAGCTCGACATTCAGGAAGATATTTACTTTGACATTATTCGTAAAAAAACGGCTTCGCTCATTGCTTCGGCTTGTGCGTGTGGCGCCATTTCTGTTGGTGCGAGCGAAGAGGAGATAGCTCGGCTGAAACTGATTGGCGAAAAAGTCGGTATTGCGTTTCAGATAAAAGACGACTTGTTGGACTTTGGCGATACCGAAACCGGAAAACCAAAAGCCATTG
>JAEYZB010000209.1 GCA_023428205.1 Bacteroidota bacterium
CTTCTACATTGTGTAAAATCTTTGACATAATTTCAATCACACGCGCAGGATATTTTCCGGTCGAAGTTTCCCCACTTAGCATCACGGCATCCGTTCCGTCAATCACGGCATTCGCCACATCCGTAATTTCTGCACGGGTCGGATTCGGAGCTTCAATCATCGAATCCATCATTTGCGTAGCCACAATTACAGGCTTCGCTTTTTGAATACATCGCTTGATAATATCTTTCTGAATCAATGGCATTTTTTCTTGCGGCACTTCCACCGCCAAATCACCACGCGCAATCATAATACCGTCTGCTGCGTCAATAATAGCATCTAATTCGTCCAACGCTTCAGGCTTCTCTATTTTCGCCATTACTTTCAAATAGCTGTTCTTTTTGCCCACGATTTTTTTCAACTCCAACACGTCTTTTGCAGAACGAACAAACGACAGCGCAATCCAGTTTGCGCCATGTTCAATGGCAAATAATAAATCGCGTTTGTCTTTTTCGGTCAATGCCGGAACAGTCGTTTTCGTATCAGGTAAATTCACTCCTTTATTGTTGCTTAGCTTTCCACCAACAACCACTTTGGCACGAAGCGTTTTATCGCCATCTGTACTGATGACGCGCAATTCCATTCGCCCATCATCAATCAGTAGCGCATCACCTTTTTTAGCTTCTTTCGCCAAATTCGGATAGCTGATAAAAATCTTTTTCGAGGTGCAAACCATCTCCTCTGTTGTCACCTCTACTTCCGAACCCGTTTCCAGCATTTGCGCATTTTCCAACACTTTGCCCACGCGAATTTTAGGTCCTTGTAAATCGGCTAAAATCCCAATGTTCACTTCCGTTTCCGTGGCAATTTGTTTGACCTTTTTAAAACCCTCCAAATGTTTTTCATGTGCACCATGGGAAAAATTGAAGCGGAAAAGATTCACTCCGTTTATCACCATTTCGCGCATCACTTTTTTGTCTTCACAAGCAGGCCCCCAAGTGGCTACTATTTTTGTTTTATTAATAACCGTTTTCGTCATACGTTTTGTTTGTTTTTTCCGTGTCTGTATTTGGGTAATAATCCAAATGATGAACAACCGCTTTCAGTTTCATCGCTTGCAACACCATAGCAGAATGAACTGATTCTATATTTTTTAGTGCGGCAATAAGCTTTGGAACATCCGTTTGTCCCGTTATTTTCAAAATACAATCTACGCCCGAAATTTCCGGCAACAAGATATTGCTGCCACTGCGATTATTGAACAGCATATAATTCACTCCTGTGATTTCATCATTCCATTGAAAGGCGCGAAACGACACATTTTTATCAAGGTTTTTTATGAACAGTTGGTGGTCGTCAATGCGACTAAAGTCGGCTTGTAGAATTTCATTCAAATAAAAGCACAACGTATAATCACTAACAGAAGCCGAAATTCCCACTAACTGAAACTCGCCCCATTCTATTTCGTCCTTTTCTAATTTTCTCTTTTTGGCTGCCACAACTCAAAACTAAGAATAAGTCGTAAGGCATAAGAGATAAGGCGTAAGTAGTTTTCCACTTTTAACGTAATGTGCTCATTTTTTTCACCCACTTCATTTTCTTTCTCGCAGATTTCGCGGATTTCCGCAAAGATTTGTTTTTCACTTTTCGTTTTTAGTTGTTAGTTTTTCACTTAAATAGACAAATTCCCTCGCTGTGGAAATCGTTTGAAAAAAAAAACTGCGCTTCGTGTACTTTCGCCCTATGCTCAATGATACATTTAAACATAAAGGTCTGCGGAAACGAATGGTGGAAGAATTGCGCCAAGGCAGTAAAAAACACCCTTCCATTACGGACGAGCGGGTGCTGACAGCAATAGGCAAGGTGCCACGTCATTTATTTTTGAGCAATGAAAGTATTTTTGATGAAACGGCTTACGAAAACAAAGCCTTTCAAATCGGTAGCGGGCAAACCATTTCGATGCCGTTTACAGTGGCGTATCAATCGCAATTACTGGAAATTGCCATAGGCGATAAAGTATTGGAAATTGGCACAGGAAGCGGCTATCAGGCAGCTGTATTGGCAGAAATGGGCGCAAAAGTTTTTACTATTGAACGGCAGAAATTACTCTTTGACAAAACGCCCGCGTTACTCCGTACATTAGGCTATACGAGCATCAAAACTTTTTTCGGTGACGGATTTTTAGGCGTTCCCGCCTTTGCCCCTTACGACAAAATTATCATCACGGCTGCCGCGCCCGAAATTCCCGAAAAGCTAAAAGCGCAACTGATGCTGGGCGGGCAAATGGTGATTCCTTTAGATGAAAACGAAGAACGCACTGTGATGCGCAGAATCACCCGCATTGAAGAAAATGAATTTTTGGAAGAACAATTTATTGATTGCGCATTCGTGCCGATGCTGAAAGGGAAAGCGTACTGACACCATTAAAAAATCGAAAAGAAAAAATCAAAAAATAATGGAACTGAAAACATCTTCGTCATCTTATATTTCATTTTTCCACTCTTTCTTCAACAATTTTTAATTCGTAATTTCTAATTTTTAATTGATGAGGATATTAATGGTTTGTTTAGGAAACATTTGTCGCTCGCCACTGGCGCACGGAATTTTGGAGCATAAAATCCGCGAGAAAAACTTAGCGTGGCGGGTGGATTCGTGTGGCACAGGTGGTTGGCACGCGGGCGAATTGCCCGACAGGCGCTCCATCGAAATCGCTGCAAAAAACGGCATCGACATTACCACACAACGCGCCCGCCAACTGCGAAGTATTGATATTGACGACTTCGATTTAATTTTCGCGATGGATACCAGCAACTACGAAGATATTTTACGCTATTGCAATACGGACGCGGAGCGCGCCAAAGTGAAACTCATACTGAACGAAGTGTACCCGAACGAATTTCGCAACGTTCCAGACCCATACTATGGCGGGGCGAACGGCTTCCGCGATGTATTCGCGATGCTGGACGAGGCGTGTGAACGTATTATTACACAATATGCTTAATCTTCCTCGTTTTTTTCACCCATTTCATTGGGCAGAAATATAAAGGGCGTATGCAATACGCTCCTACAAATGCGCCCATGAAAAAGGGCGAATAATTATTCGCCCCTACCGTATTTTCATTAACCATTGATAATTGCCGCTTCCATTTTCTCTATCACGGAAAGCGTAATCGGGCAGCGGTGCAAATTTTCGGTATAAACAGCCGTTTGGTCTACAATGTCTCTACGCTTGAAATGCGGAAACCCACTGCAATCCCACGGGCGAATGTCATAGACTTCGCAATAATTCGTTTTCAAATCCAAGTGCTGACAAGGCTGCGACTGATTGACGATATCGCCATTATCATCATCTATCATCAAATATTTATCAAAGTATTGTTGATAGGTCATTCCTTTGAAAGCCGCAATTTTTTTCACTTCCGATTTTTTGAAAGTCGGAGTCATCGTGCGGCAACAATTTGAACACGCCAAGCAGTCAATTTCCTTTTCTGTTTCCGCGTTTGCCTGTTTCACTATTTTCAAAAGATCTTTGGGCGGATTGCGCTTCAGCTTTTTCAAGAATTTGCCTAATGCTTTTTTCTTTTGATGCGCTCGTCTGATAAGTTGCTGAAGCGGAAAATTTTTGTTCATGTGGTGGAATAAAGCGCGAAAGTAAAAAAAGTAGTCAGTAAATAAGGGTCAGCTATCAGTATAAAAACGAACGACCGTCATCTGACGACTGACTACTAATTTTTTTTTACGTTTGCCCCGAATTTTTTCGCAGAGTGAAAGGAAGTTACGACTTATTTAAGGAGCTGAAATGCTGTGTGCTTGTACCGACATACAACAATCGAAAAACGATTGCGCAGGTACTTCATGATGTGCTGGAATACACCGATGATGTGTGTGTGGTGAATGATGGCTCAACGGACGATACGCTGGAAATTTTGGCGCAGTTTCCACAAATCAAATTGCATTCTTACGAAAAGAATAAAGGGAAAGGGTATGCGCTTCGGCAGGGCTTTGAATTTGCGCGAAACGCAGGTTATGATTACGCTATCACCATTGATTCGGACGGACAGCACTACGCTTCCGACCTTCCCGTTTTTCTGGAAGCTTTGCAAAAAAATAACAATGCTATTTTCATCGGTGCACGAAATATGACGGTAGAAAATGTACCCGGGAAATCCAATTTCGGCAATAAATTTTCCAACTTCTGGTTTCAGTTGGAAACAGGAATAAAACTCCCCGACACACAGTCCGGTTACCGCCTCTCCCCTATCCGAAAAATGGCGAATAT
>JAEYZB010000282.1 GCA_023428205.1 Bacteroidota bacterium
CGGATATTGCTTTTGGGATTATAATTGGTTTTGGCTTTGGTATAATTAAAAGTCGCTCCTTTCGGGGCGACTTTTTTAGTTAATCATTCCAACGTAAACCGAAATCCGGCATACGCCATCGCTCCACGCACCGGACCCCAAATCATACTCGCATCAAACGCGGGTTGAAACGGTTGATCAGCAGATAAAATCGGATTCGGTTGTGTTTGGTTTAAGATGTTTTCTGCACCAATATACACACTCCAGCGCTCCTTGATTTTTTTCGTGATTTGCATATTCCATACAAATAAGTTTTTCGCTTGTACATTGGCGCCATTACCAATATTTGGAATGCGTCCCTTGCTGTACCATGCCGCATTTGTGGTAAAGAGCAAGCCTGTTTTCTTCCAGTCATAATCCAATACCAGCAACACTTTGTGCTGAGGTTTCAATGCCTGAATTTTCATGCCTGAACGATAGTTCATCATCACGTTGTCCCATTTATACGCCAACTTTGCAGTAAAATTTTTCACTACTTCGTATGTTACATCGGCTTGTAATGAATTGGAATATGATTTCCCTTTCTGGGTATAAATATTCAACTCATTCGGCTGCTCCAAATCCACAATAGTCTGTTGCTCAAATTGCGTGCGGTAAAAATCCACATGAAACCAGCCCTCGCGAAAATCCAAATTGAATTTGTACGAAAGAGAAGCGCCATAGTTCCACGCAATCTCAGGCTTCACTTGTGTTATAGAAAGTTTCCGGTTGCTGAAAAAATACGCGTAGTTATCGGCAATTAAATTCGGCACGCGATAGCCGCGGCCACCGCTCACGCGCAATGCCAAATCATGCAGAATATCCCATTTCACATTTAAGCGTGGAGAAAGAAAATTGCCGTATAAATTGTGATGGTCAAAACGAATTCCCGCAATTATGCTCATTTTTTTGAATGGCTTTACTGTCGCTTCCGAAAAGAATCCCGGAACAATTTCCGTCCGTTGAAATTGAAACGTGTCAAATCCTTCATTCAAGCTATTTGTCAAAAGTGACGCTCCGACTTTTATCAAATTTCCCTCGGAAAATTCGTTTTGAAAAATCGCATTGAAGTAGCCGTTATGCTCCTTTCCGTGTAATTTTTTTTGTCCGATAAAACCTTGTTGATTGTGATAGCTGTACTTTGCCTGAAACCCTAAACTTTGTTCGTGCGACAAATTGAACCCTAATTTAGCGAACAGCTCAGGATGTAGTGTTTGCAGGCTGTTTCCCCAAGCGACTTGTTTTTCCGGTGCCGTACGAATGTTGTATTTCATTTGCCCCGAATTACGGTCTTCATAATTCATACTTGCTGCAATCACAAACATTCCGCCATCCTTTTTCAAATGAAACCAACGGTTCATAGCTGTAACGCGCTTGTATAGCGGATTATCCATAAAGCCGTCATGATTGAGGTCCATCCGTAGCCAGTTGGAGGCGGCATGTATCAATCCCATGGTATACCAAGGTTTTTCTTTCAGTTTGAATGAAAAATGTGTGTTCGCTTCTACTCGTGCATCTTGGTTCATATAAATATTTGCGAAAAACTTTTCCGCGCTTTGCGGCTTTTTCAGTTCGATATTCATTTGCCCTGTAATTGCCTCGTAGCCGTTCACTACACTTCCAGCGCCTTTGTTTATTTGAATGGACGACATCCACGGGCCGGGTAGATATTCCAAGCCATACACGGAATTGATACCGCGAATTCCGGGTACGTTTTCGTACATAATTTGCAAGTAATTGCCCGCTAAACCGAGCATGCGAATTTCTTTCGCGCCCGAAACGCCATCACTGTATTGTGCATCTACTGCAGGCGTGCGCATAAAACTTTCGCTTAAATTGCAGCAGGCATCTTTTTGTAAATCCGCAGATGAAATGAGTTCCACGTTTTGCGTAGCCAATTCCATGTGCGAACTTTGTTTGTGAACAATTTGCACTTCTTTTATCTGCTGAACAGAATCCAACTTTTGCCCAAACAGTAAGCCGTTGCTCAATAACAACGCAAGTGCTATTTTATTTTTTGCGCTCATACTTGCAGCATTTAGGTAGTGAAGAATAAATAGTGTCTTCTGCGCGATATTTTTCTGTGTCGTAACCCGCTTGCGCAATCAGCTTTTGAATAGAATCGCTTGATATTACTTCGGGAGAAAATTTGATGCGCAACACTTTGGAATCCATATTCCATATTGCGGCTGAAACGCCCTGTACCGAGGCGGCTTTTTCAATGTTCTGTTTGCACATTTCACATTCGCCATACACTTTGAATGTTGCTTTTTCTGTGCGACTTTGCGCAAAACCATATATCGAAATTAAGAGCATAAGCCCTGAAAATAATCCTTTCATTTTGTTTTCATTTTGAGATTAAAAATAGAGACACTCACTTCTGCAAACTGTTGCTGAAATGGGTGAAAAAAACGAGGAGGATTATTCTAAATTCGGAATACGCAATACATCAGGTAGCTATCCGATAAAGAGAGTCGCGGAGCGGTGTGTGTTTTGGTAGATGATGCGTTGGCGAATTGCTTTTCAGCATGTGGGAAAGAAATCGTTTTTGGAAGAGCCGCTACGAAGACTTTCGTTTCGTTTGTTTTCTTTTCGGTCGTTTGTAGCGTTTTGCTGTCAATTTTTAACTGAACCTCTTTGTCGCTACAACATTTTTTAGGTGTTTTAGACTGTTCGCAGCAGCAATTTGATTTAGAAAAATCTAAGGATACGGACGAAATATTTCCGTGGCAATAATGCACGTTTACCTGCATCCCTACAGCGCAAACGCTGTAAAAGAACGTAAGTAGGATGATTGCCGATTTTTTCAGAAAGTCCATATCGCGAAGATAACTCTTTTATGCAAATAATTGTTTCACCCACGCTACCACATCAATGTCGAACAAATAATAAGGCGTATATATTAACGCTGCCCAAAAAATGCAGGCAACAACCATTTGGAAAATGACTTTTCGTTTGTTGGTCGTTAAATCCAACGCGAAAAAAACGCCAATCGGAATAGAAAAAATTAATGGCGTAAGCAGGGCAATACCCCACAATCCGAAAGTGTTTTTAACCCGTGCTAAAAAACGCGTACGTTTTGAAAAGCGTTTGCCGAATTTTTCCGGATTTCTTTTGATGAACCAATTTTGGACAACTTCATCAATCTGCGCAAAAACCACAACGCCTGTAATTCCCCCCAGTAAATTGGCAATTGTTCCTGCGATGCCCGCATTGGTCGCTACCACCGTAGCCGCCACCACTGAGTATTTAACGGTGGAGCCGATGAAAATGGCGGAAAGCCCTAATATATCTTGTAATGTCATGGTTGTGCAATGTTATGAAAAGGAGAGAGATTATCGCAAATCTTCAATATGAACTTTGGGATATTTAGTCGCATCAAACGAAAAAAAAGAAGCAGAGAGTTGCGCATTCGCAATAGTATTTTGAGGTCTGTAGAAATAGCGCACTCCGTTTTTTTCGTACACTTTAACCTCCGTGATTTCGTGTGCATCATTGAGCGAAACGTCTAGTTTAAAATAAGACGATTTTTTGTTGGACGGAGCTAATTCTATTACGGTAATATTTGCGCCTTTTGCCACTTTTTTTTCTTTTATCTGATACGCAAAATTCGCTTCATACAAATTGAAAAGCTGCGCGGGAGAAAACACATCATTGCTTTCTACATATTCATTCAACTGACATTCTTTTTGCTTGGCGATATATGTCCAAATGTCTTTTCCATTACAGATAATTTCGTTGCCGCCTAAATTGATTTTGAAGGCACTTCCTTTTAGCCACAACTTTCCGTTTTGCACTTCGGTATATTTATTGTCAGGGTCTTCTGCTTTTTGTTTAGGTCGCACAATGGTGAGTGTAAAGTCTGTTTGCAAACCGCCCATTTTCTTATATTTTTCAGAAGAAGCTTTTAATAATGTTGCCGCTTCAGGGTCGTTGATAGACGCATTTTTTTGTGCCATTGCGGACACAGAGAAAAGAACAAGTAAATAAGAGAAAATGGTTTTATACATAAGTCCAATGATACGGACACTTTGAACGAAAGTAGAAAGTTTCGTTTAATTCTTAGTCTTTTTTACAATAACCAAAGAGACAGGGAGAACAAAGAGAATACAAGTAGATATACTTTATGCTCTGTGTGCCTTTTCGGTAAAATAAACAGTAGTCGAGTTTGTCTGAATTTTATGTACGTTTGAAAACTGAATTATGCTTTCTTCCAAAGAAAAATCGTCTGAAATTATTTTGGGATTAGATCCGGGGACGGTTGTTTTCGGTTATGGCGTAATCGAACTTACCGGACAAAAAATGAAACTCATCAGTATGGGCGTGGTGCAGTTGGCGAAACATGAAGATGCGTTGATGCGATTGAAAATAATTTCTGAAAAAGTAAGTGGGTTGATTGAGCAATATAAGCCGAACGCGACTGCGATAGAAGCGCCCTTTTTCGGTAAAAACGTACAGTCAATGTTGAAGCTCGGACGTGCGCAGGGCGTAAGTATTGCGGCATCGCTCGTGAAAGAAGTTCCTGTGTTTGAGTATTCGCCCAAGAAAATAAAAATGGCTATCACCGGAAACGGGAATGCTTCAAAAGAGCAAGTCGCAAAGATGTTGCAGCAGTTGTGCAAGTTTGAGTTGCAACCCAAATTTTTAGATGCAACGGATGCACTTGCTGCCGCAGTTTGCCACCATTTCCAAAATAATCACAGTATTCCGAACGGAAAGAAATTCAGCGGCTGGAAAGACTTTGTGGCGAATAATCCGAAGAAAGTGAAGTGAAAATGGTTTGAAAAAATGAGGCGGATTCCTCGCCTTGGTTCATGTCATCACGAACCCGAAAATGGATGACGTTCGCTAACGACCTCACTCTTTTCTTCTGGAGAGCTCCGAGAATTTTCTCAAGGTCTGTATCCCTGTCGCCTTTCGTGATGACATGAACCACAGCACAGCGTATGATGAAAATTTATACATTCGCCTACACTTGATACAATACCAACAACCTTAATCTTGCGATTATGTTTCCGGATATTATAAAAAACTGGCTTAACCAATTCAAAGAAAACCTGATTAGTTATAAAGACGGGTTTGTATATCTGCCGCATAAAGGCAATGCACCCGAACAACTCATAAGTGCATTCAGTAAGCTTCCATTTGTGAAGTTCAACAAAGAGAAAAATAATGTTTGGACGAATACGCCATTTATGGAGGGTGGATTTTGGTTGCAGGAATTGGAAGAGGGCTGCTGGATAATGTGTGTCCACACTAAATACAAAATGAATGTTTGTCAGAATTTGATTAAAGATAAAAAATCCAAACATGATTATTATCAAATCAGTCTTAATGAGATTGTCTCGAAACCGATAGTTTACAATGAAATTAGTGATAAGAAAATATCGTTTCCGCAATACAGTTGGACATTTGTGAAACCAACTGAGGACAGTCATATCAGATATATTGATTTGAAGTTTGCAGGTTCGTTATACAGACATGCTACGTTTTATTTCAATCAAACGTGGTTTGAAAACAATCTGGCAAAAAATTCGCTGTTTACCGATTCCAAACTGAACGATTTCATTCAGTCGGAGCAGCGCTTTCTGTTCTCGCCATTTGAAGATGCGCATTATGTAAAAGAACAAATGGATTTGTTTGAAAAACTGTTTGCCATAGATAATGACGAACAACCGGTTGATGTTTTGAGCTTGAAATTATATTCGTTGAATCTGGTTTTTGATTTTTTTAGACACTGCAAAACTGCAAACCTAGTAGCCGAACATCATTATGTTGCCGATGAAGAACAAGAGGCATATGCACGTATCGAAAAGTATTTGAACAGCCATTTGTTTGATAAATTCCCGGGCATTGGCTTTTTGGCAGAACGGTTCAGAATTTCAGATACCAAACTGCAAAATGAGTTTAAGCAGATGGCAGGAAAGTCAGTGTTTCAATATTTTCAGGAGAAACAAATGTTTTTGGCAAAAGAACTTATGCAAGACAAAACGTTACAGATAAAAGAAGTCGCCCATAAATTTGGCTATAGTAATCCTGCCAAGTTCTCTGCGGCATTCAAAAAACATCACGGTATTTTACCAAGGGACTTATAACCGTTTTTATTTTTCGGGCTATCGTTTTCTAAGCGAAATATTTTTTCGGGCTACCTATGTGTTTGAAAATGGAATATTCTTGTGAATGTTTTTGTCCGATAAAGTATAAACCAACACCACCCAATGATAAAAAAACTACTTTCTCTTTCAGCGATTGTAGTCAACGGTTTTGTTGCCTGTTCACAAGATATGATCATAACTCCGCAAGTTCTTTCTTCCGGTGGAGAGTATATCGAGGCCGCTGATTTCAATGTTTCTCAGACAATAGGCGAGATGACCGCTGTTGTTACGCTATCTTCTTCCTCTCTTATGTTGACCCAAGGCTTTCAACAAGGGGATATAAAATTTTCGGTTGGTATTTCGGAAGCCGGAGGTTTTAAGGGGGAATTAGATTTGTTTCCGAACCCTGCCACGACATACACGCGTCTTCAATATACCTTTCCGCAAACGGGCAGGTTGGAAATGGTTATTTACAACGTACTCGGTCAGCCGGTTTCGGAACGATTCTCCGCTTTCTATGTAGAAGGTGAGCAGGATTTTCTGCTTCACACCGAAAATATTGCAGCCGGAGTCTACTATGTTCAAGCAGTATTTACGGCTGAAAGCGGCAGGTCGTACCCATTTAGTAAAAAATTGGAAATTATCCGATAGATAAAATAACTCATTAAATAAATACAATATGAAAAAACGTATATCAACCCTTTTATTTATGTTGTCAGTGATATTATCTTCACAGGCGCAGGTTCCGCAAGCTTTTAACTATCAAGCGGTAGCCCGAGATCCGCAAGGCACCTCTATCGCTAACCGTCAGGTATCAGTGCGATTTACTATTATAGATGGAGCTACGGAGGTTTATAAAGAAGCACACTCGGTTACGACAAACCAGTTTGGTTTATTTACGGCACAGGTAGGTCGAGGAACACATCTTTGGGGAAACTTCAATAATATCTATTGGGCGCAAGGGCCGAAAAGTTTACGAGTAGAAGTGGATCCAAATGGAGGCACCAACTATACAGATTTAGGTCAAAACCAGTTACTTTCTGTACCTTACGCGTTGTATGCGGGTAACGGGATTGGAGCCACTGGATTACAGGGTGCGACAGGCAGTACAGGCGTGCAAGGAATTCAAGGGGCAACGGGCGCGGTTGGCCCACAAGGTGTTCAAGGCGCTACAGGAGCTAATGGTCCAATCGGTCCTACCGGTGTTACAGGACAAAATGGAGCCACAGGTACAGCCGGAGCAGTTGGCGCTACGGGTGTCACAGGCGCAAATGGTACAAACGGAGCCACAGGTGCGACAGGTGTTACGGGAGCTAATGGGGCAACGGGTGCAACCGGAGTAACAGGTTCGGTTGGAGCAACAGGTGCCAATGGTACAAACGGTACAAATGGTGCGACAGGTGTTACGGGAGCAGTTGGTCCTACAGGAGCCAATGGTGCCACAGGCGTAACGGGTCGTACAGGTGCAACAGGAGCTACGGGTGCAAATGGCGCGACAGGTGTTACGGGAGCAGTTGGTCCTACGGGAGCTAATGGGGCAACGGGTGCAACCGGAGAAACAGGTTCGGT
>JAEYZB010000042.1 GCA_023428205.1 Bacteroidota bacterium
TTGTTGCATAGCCGGTTGCGCTACTTGCGGGTGTCCTTTCGGAAATTTTTCCGTAGTCATACAAGCAATATCGCCAATGGCAAATACTGAGTCCAATTTTTTGATGCGATTAAATTCGTCAACAATGTATCGCTTTCCTCCCACTTGTAAATCGGCAGAAATACCATTGATTTCATTGCCTTTAATTCCCGCAGCCCAAATCAAGGTTTGTGCCGGAATAGGTTGATTTTTGTCAATCAAAATTTGCTTCCCGTCATAGGCATTTACTCGTGTATTCAACAGAATTTCCGCTCCTAATTCTTTTAAATATTGGATAGCTTTTTGCTGATGTTCGGGCGTAAACATTTGCAGCACTCCTGCGCCCGACTCTATCAAATACACCTTCATTTTTGTAAAATCCAAATCGGGATAGTCGTTCGGTAGCACGTGATTTTTCAGTTCGCATAGTGCACCTGCTAATTCTACCCCTGTCGGTCCTCCGCCTACTACCGCAAAGCTCATCAACGAAGCGCGTTCTGCGTTATCTTCAGTGAGCGTAGCTTGCTCCAGCTTTCGCAGCACCAGTGCACGAATAGTCAAGGCTTCGCGCAAGGTTTTCATGGGTAAAGCATTTTTTTCTATCTCTTGATTTCCGAAAAAATTAGTTGAAGTTCCGGTTGCGATTACCAAATAATCGTATGGGCATTCGCCAATGGAGGTGATGATTTTTTTCTGCTCCAAGTCTACCGAATGCACTTCGCCAAAACGGAAAATAACGTTTTGGTGCTTGCGGAAAAATTTGCGAACGGGATACGCGATAGATTCCGCTTCCAAGCCCGCAGTCGCCACCTGATACAGCAAAGGCTGGAAGGTGTGATAATTGTTTTTGTCAAATAGCACCACTTGAAAATCGGTACCTTCTAAGTTTGCTGCGAGTTCCAATCCGCCAAAACCGCAACCGATAATCACTACGCGTTTCTGATTGGTGGGTGGCAATAAAATAGTACTCATCTTGCTCGTTTTTTTAAGGTGTTTCAAATCCTGTTATCTCGGCTCTGGATTTTGGTTTTCGTTCTATCTGCCAATTAAACAGACTGAGTTTATAATCGTCAGGCTGCATCATTTTCAGGGGTGTAAAAACGGCTTCGGGTTTGTCGATAAAACTCACACGGCTTATTTTTCGATTTTTAAAATACATCCACATTTCAGCGCTTGTAGCGCGGTTTGCGCCAATGTATTTTTGTTTGTCGTTTTTGCCAAAATATAAACTCTCCGCGTTCGCAGTTACGTTCATTCGATCTAATTCATTTTCTATGAAGTAGCCAAAAATGGTTTTCCCTTGAATTTGATTGTAATATTTCGATTCGGGAGAAATAATGATGGACTCATCAAATAGGGTCAAAAAATCAGCACGTTTGTTTTTTAGTTTCAGGTGAATGCTGTCGCCCAGCATTTGTGTGCTATCTGCCCAAACCAACGGATTGTAATACATTCTGAAAGTAGAATCGCTGGACGCGTAGAACAGCGAATCGCAAACACCCTGCATATTGCGCATGAAAAATTTTGCGTGATGAAACGCCATGAAATCTTTGGTGGTATCGGTGGCGGAATGTTCCTGTGAAAGCAACGTGTCGCCCCGTAAAAACAACGAATCGTCTTGCATTTTATAAATCGCAAAAGCTTGGTCAAAGGCAATAAGCTTACTGTTTTCTTCAAAATAATCGCCCCGTCTTCCATGTATTTCTATGCCCATTGATGTGTCCGCCCAAACAAAACGCTGCATGGCTTTGCCGTAGCCGGCATTCCGTTCGTAATATAAACTATCGGCATTCAGTCGCTGTGCTCCATTCAGAATCGTTGTGTTGAAACCGAAAGAGGCAATGTCTTGTTTCGTGTCGAACCAACCGTTGTCGCACAAAATTCGGCTTTGGTCATTTACAATTTCCGTGTTTCCATAGAAGGTAGCCCAGTCTGTATTCACATTGTATTTTAGTGTGTCGGAAGTCAGGTTGTAATTCGGGTCGGTAATCACTACATTTTTGTTGAAAAATACATCGCCCGTTTCCGAATAATAAATGCCTCGCCTGCTTTTAATGACAGAGCTGTCGCGCAAAACGGTTCCTCCCGAAACGTAATATGCTCGTTTTTCGCGGGTGTTGTAAAATAGTTCTTGTGTAAGAATAGCGGCTTTGGTGTCGGTCAGTTTTACATTGTTTCGGAGAATGGCAAGCTTCGTATTTCCGTTATAATCCAGAAACTGCGAATAGGCGTGTGTAGTGTCTTGCTGGATGTGAATATGATTCCATGCAACGACCGAATTAGAATCTTTGTCAAGCAGCGCGCTATCGCACCACATCAATACATTCTCCTGCTTCAGTTGTACATTGCCGATTAGACGAGTATATTTTTTGCCGTCTATTTCGGTAAATTTTAAAGCATCGGCATTCAAAATTTCCACTTCTTTTTTTTCTTGCGCGAAAATGATTTTCGGCAATATAACGGACAGGCATAAAAACAGGAAAAAGAAATGGAGCTTCATTTGTGCTTCAAACTTACACTAAATTCACTTCTGGATTAATTTCAATGCCAAATTTTTCCAAAACCGAACGCTGAATGTCTAATGCCAGCTGATATACTTCATTGCCAGTTGCACCACCGTAATTTACCAAAACTAAGGCTTGTGATTTGTGCGAGCCGGTGTTGCCGACTATCTTTCCTTTCCACCCGCATTGTTCAATGAGCCAGCCCGCAGGAATTTTGACGCCATCAGCCTGCGGATAGTTCGGCATTACCGGGTTTTTTGCAAGTAACTCTTCCGTTTTTTCTTTTGTAACGACAGGATTCTTGAAAAAACTTCCCGCGTTCCCTAAAACGTTCGGGTCAGGTAGTTTTGAGGAACGAATTTTTATCACTGCATCACTCACCGCTTTCAGCGAAAGTTCTGAAACCATCATTTCACCCAAGGTGTTTTTTATGTCTCCATAGTCCACGTGAAACTGCGGTATTTTCCGCAGTTTGTACGTAACTGAAGTTATCACAACTTGGTTTTTCAATTCGTGTTTGAAAATGCTTTCTCGGTAGCCAAATTTACAATCGCTGTTGGAAAAGGTCAGCAATTCGCTTGTATGTATATGTACCGCTTCCACGCTTTCGCATACGTCTTTTATTTCCACGCCATACGCACCGATATTTTGCATAGGCGAAGCACCGATTTGCCCGGGAATCAATGATAGATTTTCCACGCCTGCATAGCCGCGTTCAATGCACCATAGTACAAACTCGTGCCACACTTCGCCTGCATTCGCTTTCACATAAAAAAAGTGATTGTCTTCATGGACTAATTCAATCCCTTTAATGGAATTTTTCACGACAAGGCCGTCAAAATTTTTCGTAAACAAAATATTACTTCCACCTCCCAGAATCAGTTTTTCATTCTGCTGAAATGCTTGACTTTGCTGCAACTCACGGAACTCGTCTATGCTGGTTATTTCCACAAAATGTTTGCCGAGTACGTCAATGTGAAACGTGTTGTAAGGTAACAGGGAAACGTTAGAGAGAATTTGCATTAAGGGAATCTTTTCAGTGCGAATGTATTCGAAATGGTCGAAAAAAACGAGCAGGGTTTTCTTGGCTTACACCTATTGTGCCAGCGTCACACGGAACGTTAATCCGCCTTTTACGTTGGTAGTCGGGTAGCTGGTAGATATTTTCGGAATGGTACGATTGTAGTCTACAAACAAACGAACATTGATGCGGTTGTTGATGACATAATCTATCGCAGGGCTGATGATGATATTTTTTGAGCCGCTTGTAATTTGCGGAGACCCTTCATCAATACGATGATTTATTATTTCGTTGTCACGATAAGAAACGTCTACCCGGAACTTTAAATCATTGTCTAATTTCACGGGTTTGCCTTTTATTTTGATGGGCAATTTCAATCCGCGAATAGTGTATCCCAGTCCGGCAGTGACACTCATAGAATTGTTTTCTATCAACTGATAGTCGGCAAAGTTCATCGTTACCGTACGCGACTTGCGATAATCAAAACGTAAGGTGATGTTGTTTTTTGTAGTCAAGTCCAAGCCAATCAATGGTGAAAATTGTTCATTAATGACAATGCTTGGAATGGCATACATCGCATAATAATTTCCGTTTAGGGAATCTTGTCGAACATCTCCATTTTCATCAAAGGTTGCATTCAGGTTGGTTGCATAACTATTTACGGTCATGGTAGAATTATAGCCATGCGTAAGCGTAATGCTTGAAAAAGCGCTTTGCAGCCATTTTATTTTTGAGAGTCCGTTGTAGGTGACTTTCCAGTTCGGCAATGGTATTTGACTGAATAACCCGAGCTTCATTTTATTGGCATCTTTTCCGGTGTAAGCACTTAAAAATGCAGGAATCAATACTTGCTGTGCTTTCGGTCCGTAACCGTTGGCGTAGCGGGGATTGGTTGTAGAGTCGCTCGGGTTGTAAAACTCTCCGTCTCCCAAACGCCTTGAAATGATTTCTCGATTTTTCTCAAACTGCGTATAGGTCTTTGATAAACCTGCAGAATCTATTTTGTTGAATAACGTTTTTACCGATACGAAGGAAACACTATATGATCCCATGGTCATCGGGGTAAGGTGCTGCCAGTCGCCATCGCCACTCAGTTTCTTAAAGAGTTCACTATAATTTTCAGTGTAATCTCTGAACCACGTCAAATCCACGCGCAAATCCTGAAACGGTTCAAGAGATGCCGTAATATCCAAACGAGACTGCCGAGTTTGCATGAATTTTTGATTCAAAATAGTGTCGCTTGAAATCCAGCCTCGGTCAGCAGCACGATCCAGCCATGCGGTGCGCGCATTTTCATCAGCACCGAAAAAGAATCTATCGCCCGGCTGGGCACCAAAAGCAAAATCATATCCCGGTGCTGCCAATTTTGTATTGTTCCCTAATATTTGCGATGACGGCATAAAGCCCGAAAGCGATGTCGCTTTGGTCTCTTTATAATCCACCGAAATTTTACGGAGCGATAAAAGCGGACGCATAATGACCGAAATCAATGGTTCTGAAGGCATCGGTTTATTGCTTAAGTCTTTGCGTTTTTGACGGAGTTGTTTTTTCAGGTTTTTCAGCTCTTTTTTCATCTGTGCTACTCGCGGTTTTTTCAGCGAATCCGGAACAGACGCATCTAATTTCAGCAGGGCAATATCCTCCCGCAATTTGTCGCGTTTTTCTTTTAGTTTTTGAATATCGGTCTGAATTTTTTCACGGGCTTTGCGCGTGTCGGCTTTCTTTTTTTGATTTGCTTTTTTATCGCCTAATGTCGGATTGGGCGAACTGTACATTTTTGTAAAACCCCACTTGTCGTATATTCTTTTCAGGTTAAAATCCACTTTCGCGCGGTCAGCCTGTGAGTTGTTTACGGTATTTCCCAGCGGGTTGACGACCATTTGCTCTGTGGCGGAGTCGCGCACTAGCGGAGCTGCCAACCAAGAATACGCGCTATTGTAGCTTACGTTTGCGGTGATGAAATCAAACAGCGGAATCTTATTAATTGGTATGGTATATGCGGCATTGAATGTTTGTGAATAGTTGGTGTTCCGTCCTCCTTTTTTAATGTTATTCCAAATTTCATCTTTCTCGGTTTGTGTGTCAATTTCTCCATCTGCTTCATCAATCCGTCCGATGTTGTTTGCAGAGTAATCAAGGCTCAATGATTTGAATGGATTATATTTTAAAGCGTATGAACGGTTCCATTTAAAAAACTTATTGTAGGTGGGTTGTACCGCCAAATCATCTCCTCCCAGAGAGCGTAACTGAATTTTGCCAAACTGTCGGCTCATGTCCGTACTAAACGCAAGATTCGCAGGCATGTAATTAAAATTGAAATCGCGGATAATGTTCAGCCACTTTGATTTCGACTTAATGAGCTTTTTGAACGGAGTGAGTTCTTTGGATTGCGGTGCATAGCTCCACAATATTTGTCCGAAGTACAATTTCAAATCATTCGACTCTACATACGGGTCGGTATAGGTTGTTTGCGAATAGCTATAGGTAAATGAAAAGTTAGCCGGATCCCAGATTTGCGGAGTTTTAGCCTTTAGTTTTGGCGCAAAACGAACTCCTGAAAAATTGTAATCGCGTTGGGTATTGATGGTTTGAATTTGCTGTTGGTATCGTTTTGCGGAATCAGCGCCATGTGTCGTTTTTACAGCATTTACC
>JAEYZB010000140.1 GCA_023428205.1 Bacteroidota bacterium
CTTTATGATCGGTTTGCTCCCAAATTTCAGGTCCGGTTGTCAGATAATGTGCCTTGCGATTCGACAAATTTTCGTACTGATTCATCAGAAATGAATTCGGCACCTCTTCTGCTAAACGATGCGCTACTGAAATGTAACTTTTGGGGTCATCGTGCGCCACATTGTTAGGGCAAACCACTACTTCCGCACCCAATGCTCGAAGAATGTCTAACTTTTCTTTTGATTGTTTATCGGTAGTGGTGAAAATGCATTTGTAGCCTTTCACTGCGGCCGCTAAAGCCAAGCCCATTCCTGTGTTTCCTGAGGTGCATTCAATGATTGTGCCTCCGGGTTTCAAGTTGCCTTCTGCTTCGGCATCTATCACCAACTGATAGCCGATACGGTCTTTGATGGAATTGCCTGGATTAAAATATTCTACTTTGGCTAAAAGAGTAGCTTTAATAGACTCTTTACCAATTTTATTGATGCGAATCAAAGGTGTGTTACCAATGGTTTCTAGTATATTGTTGTAAAATTTCATAGGTCAATATTAAAAAAATACGCTAACAGTGCAATTTGTTTAAATAACTCTCGTTATATTGCTTTCAAATTCAAAATAAACCGATATGAAAAAGTTAATTTCTTTATGCGCAATTACATTTTTTGCTTTGGCGAGTTATGCGCAATCGTCAAACTATGAAGATGTCGTTTATCTGAAAAATGGTAGTATTTATCGTGGCATGATTATCGAGCAAGTTCCGAATAAATCATTGAAAATTCAGTCGCAAGACCGCAATGTGTTTGCGGTGGATTTGAACGATGTCGAAAAAATAACCAAAGAAGAAAAGCCGAACAATTTTTATCGCAATCGCCATTTTGAAAACCGCATGGATGAAAATCCGCAGCTTGACGATACGAAATCTGAACGCAAACGTAAACCTACAAAATTAGGTGGCTTTTATTTGAATTGGGGATTGGGTGTTGCCTGAAATTCTCAAAATCAAGGTGCTGCTTTTGAAATGGGATTAGGAGGAAAAATATTCTCTCCTAAAGTAAAAGAGACTAATAAAAAAGTATCAGTTGGTGCTGATGTTTTCGGATTTATTGGTGGAATAGGTGGTTCGGGTATGAGTAGCAATGTTGGGCTAAATGTAGGTCCCACAGTCGCTTTCCGATTAAAAAAGAATAGCGGCAATATTTATTTGACCCCATATTTAGGCGTAAACGTGAGCAGTGGTCGGACGTATGATGAGTATTATGACTATTATGGTGGCTATTACTATGGCGGTTCATATCGTTATATTAATGTAACAGCTCCCGTGGGATTAAAATTTGAGTATAACTACAAGCATTTTATCACAGGCTTGAATGCGAGTCTTGGTTTGGGTGTGGATAAGGTAGATAATGGATATAGTGGTTACGACATGGGAGCAGCCGGAAGGCTTATGCTTTTTGTTGGAGTGAAATTCTAAATAAAACCGTTTCCATAGTTTTCTTTTCTTTGCGGTATGTTGCAACTGTTGCGTATCAATAATCCCGCTATTGTTTTATTCAGTGTTTTTGTATCGCTGTTATTGCATGCATTGGTGATGTTTCAGCCGTTTGACGCGTCATTTGTGCTAAACTATTCAGAGCCGTTATCATTTCCGATTTTCTCTTGGTTGCAAAAAATCAGTTCCTCCTCGTTTTTTTACACCCTTTGTGTGTTGGGCTGTTTGGTACAAATTATTCAGGCGATTTTGATAAACAGTTTGCTGAATGAGTTTAAAATTATTTCCAAACGCAATTATTTAGGCGGTTTGGTGTTTGTGTTGTGCAGCAGTTTCGACCCACAGTGGTTGCTGTTTTCTCCGCAACAGATTAGTACACTGCTGCTCATTATTTTACTGTACTTTTTGTTTGTGCTGTCGCGTCAAGACCGCGCTTATACTCAATTGTTTGATGTTGGATTTCTGGCAATGCTTTCTGTTTTGTTCTATTTCCCGTCTCTATTTTTTTTACTGTTGCTGTTTCCGGTTTTGTACTCATTGCGTTCATTCAACTTGAAAGAATTTTTGCGCATAGCAGTCGGTCTTTTTACGCCTTTATTTGTGGTTGTTGGGGTAGCGTTTCTAAACGATACCTTACCCTACTTGTGGCACTGGATTATCAATAGTGAAAATCAACACTATTTATCGTACTCCTATTTCACTGTAGCTAACACGATTTTACTTGTTTTGAATGGGTTTTGGTTGCTGACCGGAAGCGTGTTGTTTGTTGTACTCCCGTTTTCCCTTTCTATGCAAACCCGAAAAATGACAGGCGCCATTGGCATTTTAACGGTGCTGACTATAGTGTCTTTTTTTCTGCCTACAGCCTATTCCGATGCTTACTGGTTGTTACTTTCCGTGTCTACAGCTATTTTTATCACAATTGTTTTGACCGAAACAAAATGGGATTTGATAGCAAATATTATCTTTGCGCTGCTGATAGGGTCAGCCATTGTTCCAATCATTTTACTTTGAGTTCATAAAAATGAAAGTTTATAAGGCATAAAGTGAAAAATGCGTTTGTGTTCATGGTCTAATCGTCAAATTGTTTAATTGTCAAATTATAATATATGAAATTTGGTGTTGTTGTTTTCCCTGGTTCGAATTGCGACCGCGATATGGTGCATGTTTTGCGCGATGTAATGGGGGCAGAAGTGAAAGAGATTTTCCACAAAGAAACGTCTTTGGACGGTTTCTCTAAACGCGACTGCATTATTATTCCGGGCGGTTTTAGCTATGGAGACTATTTAAGAACAGGCGCGATTGCACGTTTTTCGCCAATTATGACTGCCGTAATCGAATTTGCAAATAATGGAGGACGTGTGTTTGGTATCTGCAATGGTTTTCAAATATTGTGTGAGGCGGGATTGTTGCCCGGTGCGTTATTGCGCAACACGAATATGAAATACAACTGTCGCAATATCTTTTTGAAAACACAAACGAAAGACAGTGAACTAACTCGTTTTTTGAACCCATCTCAAACCTTGAAAATCCCGATTGCGCATGGTGATGGTCGCTATTACTGCGATGCAGAAACCTTGAAAGCACTCAAGAAAAACGACCAGATTTTGTTTAAGTACTGCAATGAGAAAGGCGAGATTACCGAAGAAAGCAATCCGAACGGTTCTATCGAAAATATCGCGGGATTCTGCAACGCAGGTCGTAACGTATTTGGTATGATGCCGCACCCGGAACGCGCGTCAGAAGCAGATTTGGGGAACACAGACGGCTACGGTTTGTTTGCTTCGCTGCTCAATCAAGCGTTAGCCGTTTAATCATCTTCCCTCTTTCGGGGAATCAAGAGGGCTATGAATACTAAAGAAAATATCCGTTTAGCATTGCGTTCCATTCGCGGGAATATTCTGCGAACTTCATTGACGTTAGTCATTATTGCTATTGGGATTAGCGCACTCATTTCTATTATCACGGCTACAGAAGGCATTACGCGTAAACTTTCATCGAGTTTCAGCGAAATGGGCGCGAATACATTTTCCATAAAAAATGATGGAATGATTCGCAAACGAAGACGTGGCGGACAGGTTTCGGGAAACCCGCACATTACATTTCAGCAAGCTACCGCTTTCAAAAAACAATATCAATATCCTTCCGTGACGTCTATTTCGGCACTCGCTGATGCCTCAACGGTCGTGCGTCATGGCAATAAAAAAACAAATCCGAATGTGAGTCTTTTTGGAGTGGATGAAAACTATTTGCAAGTGTCTGGTTACAATATTCTTGAGGGACGCAATTTTTCAAAACAGGAAACCGACAATGGACAAAACGTGGCAATAGTCGGTAAAGACATCGTGAAAAAATTGTTTGATAATAAGGATTCGGTGTTGTTGCAATCCATTCACATCGGTAATGCGCGTTACACCGTGATAGGCGTTTTGGCGAGTAAAGGGGCAAGCCAGGTGAGTTCCGATAATCAAGTGATGATTCCCGTGCTTGCTGCAAAATACAATATTGGCAATCAAAATACTTCCTATATCGTGAATGTAATGATTGGTGATGCGCTGCACATGGAACAGGCAATAGAAGAATGCTATGGGGTGATGCGTGCTATCCGAAAAGTAGCATTGGGTAACGAAAATGATTTTGAAATTGTCAAAAGCGACCGATTGGCAAATCAAGTGCTTGATCAATTAAGTTATGTCCGTTATGCGACATTGGTAATCGGTTTTCTCACACTCATTGGCGCGGGAATCGGGCTGATGAATATTATGCTCGTAAGTGTAAATGAGCGCACCCGAGAAATCGGAATTTGTAAAGCTATTGGAGCAAATAAACGGAATATTCTTACACAATTTTTGACCGAAAGCGTTGCTATTTGTATGATTGGTGGAGCATTCGGAGTATTGATTGGTTTGATAC
>JAEYZB010000152.1 GCA_023428205.1 Bacteroidota bacterium
GTTAGTAACCATCTCGGCATCTATGAGCCGAGCCTTAATGGTGGTGGCCTTTTACGCCAATCAAAACCTAATTTCAACAACGCTTTGCGAAAACCGTAACCAACCCGCGAAGCACTGTAAGGGAAAATGTTATCTGAATAAACAACTGAAGCAAGACGATAAAAAAGACAAACACGCTTTACCGTTTTCCGCCAATGAAATTTTTCAGGAGTTTATTGCAACAACAGCCATACACATTCCTACCCTGCTCGTTTTTTCAACCCATTTGGAAAAACCGGTTGGTTTCTATTCATTCCATTATTCTTCCGCTTACTTTTCTGAAATTCCGCATCCCCCATCAGCATAGGACTATCCTTGCGAGCGAAGCAATTTTCCGCTCGGAAACGGAAATCCTTTTTTCAGAAAAAAATAATCTATGCGAAAATTTTTATTCGCGCTGTGTGTTTGGATGTGTCATCAAACCCATGCGCAAAGTTGCTGTACGGCAAGTGCAGGTGGCAGCCAGGGCTGCTCGGATAATCCGGTGAATGGGCTCGCTACGTTTGTGGGAGTGCGCTATTCACTCGCCACAGACAAGTTTCATCTATCTTCGATTTTCGGAGAAGCCTACGCTACCGACTACCGCGATGTACTGCAAGATGTAACCATAGCAGGAAGTTACGCACTGAAAGATATTATTGCGTTTCAGGCGTTCATTCCCTTTGCGTTTAATCAGCGTATCGGTACCGACAAACAATTTCACAGCGGCTTAGGGGACATCAGTTTCGGTTTCACGGCAGAAGAACCTGCCATTATATATATAAGTAGTACTCACCGTTTTTATGGCGGCTTTCTGGTACGCGCTCCGACAGGTGCGTTCAAAAAATCAGTGGATACCACCGGCTTTGCGCCTATGATTCAAGCGGGTTTTGGAGCTTGGAGTTTTGCTCCAAGTGTAGAATACAATCTTACCGTGAAAAAATTTGTAGGCGCTGTGGGCGCAACCTATCGCTACACGCTTTTGAATCCCGATCGCTTGCAAACAGGCGGACGGATGCAAACTTGGGTAAAAGGCCTTTACGTTATCAACTACAAAACCCACCGCTTTATGCCATCGCTTGCCGCTATTTATGAATACCAACAAAAAAACAGACTGCGCAGCAACGATGTTTCTTTAAGTGGTGGACAATTGTTTTCCGTAGAAGCAGGTTTTGATGTGCGCTTATTCGAGCAGTTCGGTCTCGGTTGCAAATATTGGCAACCGGCTTACCAACAGCTGGCGCGCGGCAGACTGCAACAAAACGGAACATTTTCTTTTCAATTCAATTATTTCTTTAAAACAAAAAACAACTAAAATTATGCGTAAAACATTCAAATCAGCAACATTAATCCTTGCATCATTGGCAACTGTATTTTTCATACAATCATGTGATAAAAACGAACATACAAGCACCTCTCCTGTTATTATCTTCGATGAACCTGCCGATAGCACCGTGATAGAAGCGGGAAGCGCACTGCACATTGAAGGCGAAGCAAGCGATAATGACGCTTTGCACGAAGGACGTTTTCAAATCATTACCGATGCAAACGTGACGCTTTGGGACACGGCTGTAACCGTTCACGGGCTGAAAGAATACCACTTTCACATGCACCGCCATCAAACGGTGAGCGATACCACACACGCCACACTCCGCGCCACCTTTTCCGACCATGACGAACTGGTAACGACCAAAGAAGTAACTCTTACCTTTTTACCGTAAGACACAGAAAAGCCCGCATTGTTCGTTGAGCATAGCCGAAACGAGCGCGGGCTTTCTTATATACAATCCTGCTCGTTTTTTAGGCCCATTGCAATTTCCCCGTCATTCCTGCGAAAGCAGGAATCCTCTCCACAATAATCATTTCTTTGAGATTCCCGCTTTCGCGGGAATGACGTGTGCTTTTACACAAAGTCCTGCTCATTTCGGCAAGTTCAATGCACCGCACTTCGACTATGCTCAGTGACCTCGTTTTTTTCACCCACTTTCCTCTTCCGCCTTTTTTATACTTTAGCAAACGAAAATACATAGCCGTGAGATATAAAAAAGTAGAAGAATATAACGAAGACACTGTAGATGCGCTCATCAAAAACTACAAGGACATTTTAAAGCACTTGGGCGAAGATGTGAACCGCGAAGGTTTGCAGAAAACCCCTGAACGTGCCGCAAAGGCCATGCACTTTCTGGCATCGGGCTATTCCATTGATGCGCACGAAATCGTTCGTGGGGCGCTTTTCAATGAAGAGCATAACCAAATGGTGATTGTGAAAGACATTGAACTTTTTTCTTTGTGCGAACATCACTTGTTGCCGTTTATCGGGCGGGCGCACATTGCGTATATTCCGAATGGAAAAATCGTAGGCTTGAGTAAACTGGCGCGTGTGGTAGATGTGTACTCGCGCAGATTCCAAGTGCAGGAACGACTCACCATTCAAATTCGCGACTGCATTCAGGAGACCTTGAATCCATTAGGTGTAGCTGTCGTTATTGAAGCGAAACACTTGTGCATGATGATGCGCGGTGTGCAAAAACAAAACAGCGTTACGACCACTTCCGCTTTCACAGGCGAATTTCAAAAACAACCGACCCGCGATGAGTTTATCAGTTTAATTTCCGCGAAGCTGAGTTAGTTATAGTTGGTTCGTGTGGACACGAACCAAGGTGGTGTTAAACAAAATTTATAATATAAAATCAGACGAAGCTATTGAAGACGCACTTGGGCAATTAAAATTCGGCTTTTTTCATCATTGGGGTAATCATTGTATTGACGCAATGAGGGCTTTACATTATATACAGTATGACGGGAAACACTAAAAAAATGGAGCTTATTAGAAACATTGGACGACCAGTCTTAATTTTTCTTGCATACTTTCTATTTGGCTCTTTGTTTTTATTTAATCACTCTGGAGGTACTGACATTGCTTTTATAGGTTTTGTTGTTTTTTCTGCTTTTTTGCATTTGGTTATTTTACTTTCAATAATTGTAAAAAGCATAATAAAAAAGGACAGAAAAGCTCCGTTTATTGACTTAGTTATTGTGCTTTTATTGTTGTTTCTATTTATACTACTATCAAACAGATATTTGGACTTTATGTGGTGGCTAACAAACAGAAAATGAAATACTGTGCCTAACATCGGCTTGCCAAAAGCGGGGCGGACGTGGTAGCTACAAGTGTCTCGCTCTTTTTATACATTTGTGGTAGCCGACAGTAGTGTGCTATCAGCTGTTCCCATCTGACAATTTTGAAGAATGAAAGAATGTCGGGTTGGAAAACCCGACAGCACAAGAAGAAAATAAATAATCTTATGGTATCAATAAACACGTTCAGAAAATTAGCACTTTCTTTTCCGGAAACGACTGAAGAACCTCACTTTGAAAAAACATCGTTCCGGGTTAAAAAGAAAATTTTCGCAACTTATGACGACATCAAGAAAAGGGCTTGTATTAAGT
>JAEYZB010000164.1 GCA_023428205.1 Bacteroidota bacterium
AAAAAAGAACAACAGCAGCAAGGGCAACAACCGAAACTTTCCAAAGACCAAGCGGAAAAGCTGCTGAATGCGCTGCAAAATGAGGAGCAAAAAACACAGCAAAAAATGCAGAAGCAACAGATGAAGGTGGAAGATGTGAAAATTGAAAAGGACTGGTAAGGACTTAGCTCCCTATAAAAACCGCACTTGTTTTTTAGATTTGTCCCTCATTACAGAAAAATCCTATGTTAGAAATACAATTGATTCGTCAAAACCCTGCGTTTGTGAAGGAGCGTTTGGCGGTGAAACATTTTGCAGAAATCAATCTGGTAGATGAAATTTTGCAAGCCGATGAAGAACGCAGAAATATTCAAAAAGAATTGGACGATATCCGCAATCGTGAAAATGTGATTGCGAAAGAAATTGGCGGGCTTTTCAAAGAAGGAAAGAAAGACGAAGCCGAAGCGAAAAAGACAGAAACGGTAAAATTGAAAGAACAAAGCGCTACGCTTTCTGCCCGTTTTTCTGAATTAGAAAAAACACAACAAGACTTATTGGTTCGTTTGCCGAATTTGCCGAACGAGCTCGTTCCGCAAGGGAAAACAGCAGAAGAAAATGTAGTCGTAAAACAAGTGGGAGAAATCCCAACGCTGCATACAGACGCAAAACCACATTGGGAATTGGGCGAAAAATACGGTTTGTTCGATTTGGAATTGGGCGTGAAAATTACAGGCGCAGGCTTTCCTCTTTATAAAGGCAAAGGCGCAAAATTACAACGCTCACTGATTGCCTTTTTTTTGGATAAAGCGATTGAAGCGGGCTATCAGGAAGTAATTCCGCCACATATGGTGAACGAGGCTTCTGCTTTCGCCACCGGTCAGTTGCCCGATAAAGAAGGGCAAATGTACCACGCCACAGCCGATAATTTGTATTTGATTCCGACTGCCGAAGTGCCTGTAACAAACATCGTGCGCGATGAAATTTTAGATGAAAAATCCTTGCCACAAAAGTTTGTGGCGTATAGCCCGTGTTTCAGACGCGAAGCGGGTTCTTACGGAAAAGATGTGCGTGGTTTGAATCGCGTGCATCAATTCGACAAAGTCGAAATCGTGCAAATTCAGCATCCGACAAAATCGTATGAAACCTTGGAGCAAATGTGCGCACACGTAGAAAGTTTATTGCAAGCCTTGGAATTGCCGTATCGCATTTTGCGTTTGTGTGGCGGTGATATGAGTTTCACTTCTGCCCTTACGTATGATTTTGAAGTGTACAGCACCGCACAGCAACGTTGGTTGGAAGTCAGCTCTGTATCTAATTTTGAAACGTATCAAACCAACCGTTTGAAAACGCGCTACCGCGATGAAAACAAGAAAAACGTTTTATGTCACTCGCTCAATGGAAGCGCACTTGCATTGCCGCGCATTGTTGCAGGAATTTTGGAAAATCATCAAACACCTGACGGAATCCGCATTCCAAAAGCGTTGCAAGCGTACACGGGATTTGAGTTGATTAGCTAATCCTCCTCGTTTCGGCAGGTGTTATACTGAGCTTTGTCGAAGTGCTCAACGCACCGCGTTTTTTTCACCCATTTACACCAAAGCTGTTTCCATCTTAATCGTACCGCTCAGAATTTTGTGGACAGGGCACGCATTCGCCACTGCGAGTAAGCGTTTCTTTTCCTCATCGTTCAAATCTCCTGTAAGCGTGATTTTGCGCGAAAAAATGGACGTGCTTGTTTCCGTATTGATGTCCAAATCAATATCTACTTGCACACTTTCTAAATTCCAATTTTTGCGCTGGGCGTACATCTGAATCGTCATACTTGTACACGAAGCCAAAGAAGCAGCTAATAACTCTTTCGGAGAAATTTCCGCATTGTTTTCCTGAGCATTGGTGAACAATTCTTGATCGCGAACCTGAATCGCGCTTCTGTATTGTGTTTTCGGGGAAAACGCTGATGCTGTAATCATAATTCTGAGTTTTTAAAGTTTATAAAAAGTTGTTGGTTATTCGTTGTTGGACTTTCGCTTCGTTCTTCTAATTACTAATAACCAATAACTATTTTGCCAACGGCAATGGAGTATATTCTTTATCATCATTCGGCACTTTCGGAAAACGCTGTTCTATCCAACGCTGTTTTGCATCTTCAATCCGTTCGCGCGAAGTCGCCACGAAATTCCAATAAATAAAGCGTTCTTCGGGAAACGGTTCGCCACCGAAAATGAAAACCGTTGAGTTTTCGAGCATTTCAAATTCGCAGAGCTTACTGTCTTTCGCAACTAAAATACGTTTCGGTTCATACGTATTCCCTTCATCAATTACCCCTCCTTCTAAAATGTAAAGCGCGCTTTCACCAAATAAATCTGCCCCTATTTTCACCGTTTGGCGCGAAGTGTTTTTCAATTCCAAAAAATATAATTTGCTGTAAACAGGTACCGGAGATTTATGTCCGAGCACTTCACCTGCCACCAATTTATAATGAATGCCATCGGCTGTCCATTCCGGCAAATCCTTTTCGTCCGCGTGATAAAAATTGGGTTCGCATTGTTCCAACTCTTTCGGCAGCGCGACCCAAATTTGTAAGCCGTGCATCGTTTTTTTGCTGTGGCGCAAATACTCCGGTGTGCGTTCGGAATGAACAATGCCATTTCCCGCAGTCATCCAATTTACTTGATTCGGTTTTATTTCAATCTCCGTCCCCAAACTATCGCGATGCATAATACTTCCCTCAAACAAATACGTGAGCGTAGAAAGCCCGATGTGCGGGTGCGGCAAAACGTCCATATTCTGACGTTCGCTCATTTTCGCAGGACCCATGTGATCGATAAACGCAAACGGCCCGACCATACGCTTCGTGCGAAACGGCAACAAGCGCCCCACTAAAAAATTGCCAATGTCGGCAGGACGCTCCTCTATAATAAGTCCGATATTTGACATAAATTGAATTTATAACATTGAAAGTACCCAAAAATAGAAGAACAACGTTGGCGCTCCTTTTTCACTTTTAGTTATTCGTTTTTCATTTATCTGCCGGATATTCAAAATAATTCTTTTCCGTTTCCCACAGTTTTATTTTCAAATCATATTTACCGTCCAACTTCACGCGAAGCCAATCGTAAATCACAACAATAATATTTTCACCTGTTGGGTTGAGTGTTGCAAACTCCGCGACATCTTTGTTCAAATTTTGATGGTCGAGTTTCTCCAACACTTCATTTTCAACCAATTCATTCAACTCGCGCAAATCAATAACATAGCCCGTTTCGGGATTTATTTCGCCCGTGATTTTCACTTCCAACGTATAGTTATGTCCGTGAAAATTTTTGTTGGAGCACAAGCCAAACACTTCTTTATTGGTTTCATCGCTCCAATCGCTTCGAAACAAACGGTGCGCGGCATTGAAGGATGCTTTTCGGAAAACGGAAACTTTCATCGGGTATGTTTTTTCAGATTATCAAATGTAGCTTTTTTCAATTACCGAAAACCTGAAAATTTTGCAGTTAAAATTCGTAAATCAAGAAAGTTTGTCGCGCCAAAACCTAATGAATACGCCACTTTGTCGGCAAAAATAGATTGGCATTTCGTTTGTAAAATTCCCTGTGAAATCCTTTTTAAAAAATAAAAAACAGAAAAATTATGAGAACACTAACAGTAAGACCACAAAATGGCAATGTGGCATTTCCTCGCTTCGGAGGTTTCTTGGATAACTTCTTTGAAACTTCACTTGAAAACAATTTTGAATGGGTGAAAACACCTGTGTTGGTGAACACCCTGGAAACAACCGACAGCTACAAATTAGAAATTGCTGCACCGGGTTTTGAAAAAGAACAAGTGAAAATCAGCGTAGAGGGCAACCTATTGACGGTCGCGGCTGAAAAAGAAGACATGAAGCTGAATGAAAATGAGAATTATACTCGTAAAGAGTTCGGCTTTGCATCTTTCAAACGCAGCTTTACTTTACCGAAAACCGTAAACACCGAAAAAATTTCGGCTGAATACAAAAACGGAATCTTGGGATTGACACTTCCAAAAATAGAAGAAGCGAAAGCGAAAGGTGCGATTGAAATTAAAATCGGCTAAGCCTCTTTTAAATTTCCCCCAAAGAGGGAAAAAGAATTTTTCGTACTTGGTTTTTTGATTAGAGTACAGACGCCAGAGGAATTCATTTTCCTTTGGCGTTTTGTTTTTGTGAAGAACGTGCTCATTTCGGCAGGTGTTACACTGAGCTTGTCGAAGTGCTCAATGCACCGCATTTTTTTTCACCCATTTACTTCTGTCGTCATTCCCGCGAAAGCGGGAATCCTGTTCGCAACAATCTCTGTTTTAAGATTCCCGCTTTCGCGGGAATGACGTGTGGGTTTTAATTTTTCACTTCTTACTTGCTCATTTTTTCACCCACTTCTTACCGGCTTATACCTCACGACTTACGACTTTTTAGTACGTTTGACCAATGATTTTTTGGCACAACGGCAAATTCTTTTCGGAAGAAGAAAAACAATTCTCAGCACAGGAACGATTGCTGCGCTATGGAGATGGTTTTTTTGAAAGCATGCTTTCCGTAAATGCCCGGCTACTTTGGGTTGCGGAACATTATGCGCGAATCTCCGTTTCTGCAAAAGTGTTGCGCATGCAATTACCAAACTATTTTACGCAAGCTTTTTTTACTCGGATTTTAAATGAAATGGTGCAAAAAAACGAGCAGGATAATTTGCGTTTTCGCGTGGTGGTTTATCGAGCGGGTGAAGGCTTATACGCACCACAAACAAATGAGGCAGGAGTCTTTATTACGTGCTCAGAAGTGATACCCACAAATAGTTTGAGTATAATAGACAACATGACCATTTATTCTGAAAACAAAAAAGCACTGGGTAATTTAGCGAATATAAAGTCGTGTAATGCGCTATTGTATGTTTTGGCTTCGCTCTACGCCAAAGAAAATAACGCACAAGAAGCGGTAATCCTGAATACTGAAAATAACCTCTGCGAAGCAATCAGCGCCAATATTTTCATTATCAAAAATGAACAGCTTATCACACCGCCATTAAGTGCCGGTTGTGTAGCAGGAGTGGTTCGTTCCAAAATTCTTGAAAATCGGGATGTGCAGGAGAACACTATTTCGGTGGAAGATTTACGCGAAGCGGAAGCCGTTTTTCTCACAAATGTTTCCAAGGGAATACAAGCCGTTCGGGCAATTGACGACAAACGCTATGATATTGAACCGATAAAAAAAGTGTATGCCGATTATCAAAAAACCGTAGAGGCGGCCATCGGTTATTGATTGTTAAGCGCGGCACACTATTCCTACCAGTCTTTCGTTTTAGGGTTTTTATTATACTTTTAGCACGAATTTTTAAAACACATTATGAAGCGAATACTTTCTGTTGCATTTCTTTTCATCGCATTAGGTGCATTTTCGCAGGGAGCGGAATCCATTAAAGCAACGAATGATTCCATCAATAATGCTCCGAAAAAAAACTATGCAAAACGCATTTATAAAGTAGCGAAAGATCGCATTGTGCTTGATTTGAACGGCACAAACTGGATTCACAATGTACCTGGCTTGAAAACAAAATGGTATTCGCGCGGATTCAACTTTTATTTCATGTACGATTTCCAAATCAAGAAATCGTTTTTCAGTATCGCACCGGGACTGGGCGTAAGTCAAACAAACGTTTATCACCGTTCTTTAATGACCGACTCTGCATCGACAGGTATCAAGTTTACACCGCTTACCAACCCTGACAACTACAAAACCAACAAACTGACGATGACCTATCTTGAAATTCCGGTGGAATTTCGTTTCCGCACCAAACCGGATAAGTTGGATAATATGTGGAAGTTTGTCGTTGGTTTCAAAGCAGGGATTCGCGTAGATGGTTACACCAAATACACGCTTAAAGACCCGAAACAAACGGTTATTCAAAAACCGTACGCGGATTTGAATTTGTGGCGTTGCGGCCCGACTGTGCGTATCGGCTATTCCAGTTTCAATCTCACCGCTTACTACGGAGTATTGAGCATTTTCAAAAACAACAGAGGACCGAAAGTGAACGAATTTTCTGTAGGGATTTCGTTTAACGGATTGTAGAAATTCAACCCTTCAAATGGGTGAAAAAAACGAGTACGTGAAAAATCCGATTACTTATTTGCTGAAACTTTTGGTAAGAGGCTATCAATTAATTATCTCCCCCAATTTACCGAACTCATGTCGCTACACCCCTACTTGTAGCCAATACACCCTGGAAGCTTTGGGAAAATACGGAGCAATCAAAGGAACCTATTTAGGAGTGAAACGTATTTTGCGCTGTCATCCTTGGGGTGGACACGGCTACGATCCCGTTCCTTAAAAACAACCATTCTACATTAATTTCTATCTTCGCTACATAACATAATCGGTAGTGAAATATTTCTATACTATACTTTTTCTCTGTGTTGCGCAAGTGTTGTGTGCACATTCCGATTGCACAAACTGCGGTCTATATTTCATCGAAAACAAGGGACAGTGGGAAAACAAAATTCACTACAAATCAGACTTTGGAGGTGGCGGAATTTTCTTTGAAAACGACCGAGTAACGTTCGCACTTTGTAATGCTGAACAAAAACGCAAGGTTTTGCACCATGCAAATCGTCCGGCTGACGAAGTGGGTGATGCTTCGGCAAGCTCAGCAACCAAAAACGAGCAGGTGCCGTTTCACGCATATCAGATGATTTTTGAGAATGCTTCTTCTCAAACAAAAATGCAAGCCGATGAAGTGCTGTCGGAATATTTCAACTATTTTCTCGGGAGCGACAAAAGCAAATGGAAAGGGCATTGCCAGGCGTTTCGCAAAGTGATTTATCGCAATTTATATGACGGCATTGATGCAGAATATTATTCGCAGGAGGTTGGTTTGAAATATGACTTATATGTAAAACCGAATGCAGATAATTCGCAGAATGCGACTCGCTATGAAGGATTAGAAAATCTGAAAATCGACAAAAAAGGCAATCTGGTTTTGGCTTTGGCTATTGGTGATATTCTCGAACAAAAACCATACGCCTATCAAATCATCAATGGAGAAAAACAAGAAGTGTCCTGCGCTTTCGTATTAGACGAAGAAACGAAA
>JAEYZB010000016.1 GCA_023428205.1 Bacteroidota bacterium
GCTTTTTTGATTTCATCAAGCGTGGCATTTTCAGTAAGTCCTAATTCACGATAATAGTTTTGCATAACAGACATGCACAAGATATAAATTTTCTGTTATGCCTTGAAAGACCAATGGTTATTGAAGAAAAAACGCCACTTAGCATTATTATCTTCCTCGTTTTTTTCGACCACTTACTTCACTTTATATTTAAACGTAACGAACAATGGCCAATGGTCAGAGAGCGGTTGTGTCGGATCGTTATTGTAGTAGAAACGACTGTCGTCTAATTGATATTTAGCTACGCTGAATTCTAATTGCTCGTTACTGCGATAGAATACTTTATCTACTTTTTCGCAACTCGCACTGCTTCGGTCGGGATCGCAGTCCGCCAATGAATTTCCGTCCAAAACAGGATAATTTCCTCCGCGAACACCTTCTACCCAAGCATCTTTAAGTCCCAAATTTTCAAAAATACGAATGGTATCACCTATGCGCGTATAGCGAGAATTAAAATCACCAAACACCAAGACCGGTCGCCCTGCAGAATGCTCCTCAATATATTGGTACAGCTGTAGCGTATTGGCTCTGCGTGCAAATAAAGCCGCTTCGGTAGACTGTGCATTCGCATGCACATTATACATATCAACCGTGACTCCGCCAATTTGAATTTGGTAATAGGCAAACCCTTTCGGTGTGAAGCAATCGGTATCCGCACAAGTATCCCACTGTACACGTGCCAGATTTTGAATCGAATATTTGGAAAATACATTCAGCCCATCGCCTGTTCCTGCCGTACCCGAGGTTGTTGTCAAATGCGGGTAAGTTGTTTTCTCCAATAAAACTTCGTGGTAATTAAAATCTTCCTGCGCATGTACTACGTCATAACCATTTATTAATTCTGCTATAAATGGTGTGTTTCTGTCGGGTTTTGAACTTGAAAGGAATGCAGGCAGTCCTGCCACATTATAACTTAAAACCGTAAATTCCGGCAATTCTTCATTGGTGTTTCCATTGCCATCCTTTTCTTTTTTGCAACCCATAAAGGAAATCGCACAGAAGAGGATGCTCGCAATTATGATTCGGCAATGTTTGTTTGGCATAATTTTTAAGTTAATGTTGCGAAGTTAAGAATCGCAGTCAGAATGTAAAGCCAACGTTAAGGTCGTGGTACAAAAAAAAATAACATATCATATCGTTGGCGATGGCATCGCAGGCTTAATGCTTGCATGGGCTTTGCATAAAGCGAAGCATGATTTTATCGTTTATGCTTCGCCTGTAAAAAATACAGCTTCGGCTGTGGCGGGCGGTTTGATAAACCCGATTACGGGAATGCGTTTTGTGAAAACGTGGCTTGCTGACGAACTTTTCCCCTTTGCCGAAAAAACATATCGGGAAATTGAAAACGAACTGAACATTTCCTTTTTTCAACCTATCCAAATTCTACGTATTGCGGAAAGCATCGCTTCCCTGAACGATTGGCAGGCACGAGTACAAAGCGATACTTTCCGAAACTATGTGACCGAAATTCCAATCGATGAAAAACTTTTTCGCGAATTGCCCAACGCAGTTGGTGCAGTCGGCATTCGCGGTGCGGCAAAAATTGAAACGAACATTTTATTAAATGAGTTGCGTGATTTTTTTGCACAAGAAAAAAAGCTCATTCGTAAAGATGTAAATGCAAACGATTTTTCCGAAAACGAAATGGTGATTTTCTGCGAGGGAAAATACGCGAGTGAAAATGCGCTCTTCGCAAACCTTCCACTTAAACTTGTGAAAGGCCATTATCTCGTTTGTGATATTCCCGACCTAAAAATTGATTTTGTATTGCACGGAAAAGCAACTGTCATTCCGCAACCTGGCGGACTTTATCGCATCGGTTCGACTTATCAATGGGATTTTGATGATGATAAAATAGAAGAAACACAAGTGATCGAACTCACACAAATGCTACGCGAAACGATTCGTTTACCGTTTGAAATAAAAGATGTTTTGGTTGGCATTCGTCCCGCTTCGCCCGATAGACGCCCGATTCTCGGTTCACATCCTGAATTTCCGAATCGCCATATTTTTAACGGTCTCGGCACAAAAGGATTTTCGCTTGCGCCTTATTTTGCTTCTGTTTTGTGCGCGCATTTGGTGAATGGAAAAGAAATTTCGAAAGAAGTTGATGTGAAACGGTTTTTCAAAAAAGAATTTTAGTTTAGCAAAAACAATACCATGAATAACACAGTCATTCTATATTTTATCATAGGGGCATTGCAAGTTTTCGGTTGCTATTTGGGCGGAACGGAAGGAAGCAACGAAACCTTGGTACTTGTTTTGCGAGATGCTTTAAAGTGGGTATTGATGCCACTTTTGGCATTATTCTATTATCAAAATATTGCAAAACCGATTTCCGCTTTCCACAAGAAAATGTTTTTGGCGATTTTCTTTTCGTGGTTAGGTGATGTGTTTTTAATTTTCGCTACACCCCAAAATCCGAATTTCTTTTTGGCAGGCTTGGTAAGTTTTTTAATTGCCCACGTGATGTATGTCGTTACTTTTCTGCAAGTGGGTGAAAAAAACGAGGAAGTTTCCTTTACGTCCAAGCTATTTTTAGCTATTCCTCTTATTGTGTATATGGGAGTTTTATTATCTCTACTAGTGCCAAGTTTCTTGAATAATGAAGAAGCAAAACCGCTTTTAGTACCCGTACTGATTTATTCTACGGTCATTTTCACTATGGTCATCATGGCGATAAACCGCCTCGGTCGTGTAAATCGAGAAAGTTTTATGTGGACGTTGGGAGGGGCATTGCTGTTTATGATATCCGATTCGTTCATTGCATTAAGCACATTTAAAAAAGATATGACCATACCTTACGCAAGTGTTTGGATTATGATACTATATATTACAGGACAATTCTTGATTGCAAAAGGGATATTGAAACAAGGAAAGGCATAATCAATCAGTTTTAGCCATCATCTAAAAGCAAACATTATGAAAGGAATTATTTTGGCGGGCGGTTCAGGAACGCGCTTATATCCGATTACATACGCAATAAGCAAACAAATAATGCCGATTTACGACAAGCCGATGATTTATTATCCGCTGTCGGTGCTGATGAAAGCGGGTATCAACGAAATATTAATTATTTCTACGCCCACTGATTTGCCAAATTTCGAAAGATTATTGGGAGACGGAAAACAGTTTGGCTGTTCATTTTCATACAAAGTACAAGAAGTGCCAAACGGCTTGGCGCAAGCCTTTGTGTTGGGCGAAGAGTTTATCGGCAAAGAAAAAGTGGCCCTAATTTTAGGAGACAATATTTTTTACGGAGCTGGACTAGATCAACTCCTGAAAGCCAACAACAACCCTGATGGAGGCATTGTTTATGCCTATCACGTTTCTGACCCCGAACGCTATGGCGTTGTGGAATTTGACGAAGAAGGCAATGCCATTTCTATTGAAGAAAAACCTGCAAAACCCAAATCTAATTATGCCGTTCCGGGTTTATATTTTTACGACAATCATGTGATAGAAATAGCGAAAGCATTAAAACCAAGTCCGCGTGGGGAATATGAAATCACAGACGTGAACAAAGCCTATTTGGCACAAGGGAAACTCAAAGTCGGCATTTTGGACAGAGGCACCGCATGGCTCGATACCGGAACTTTTGATTCGTTGATGCAGGCTTCACAATTTGTGCAGGTGGTAGAACAGCGACAAGGTTTGAAAGTGGGATGTATTGAAGAAGAAGCCTTTCGTCAAGGATTTATTTCAAAAGAAGAATTGCGAAAATTGGCGGAACCATTAGTGAAAAGCGGATATGTAAAATAATTAATGGAACTCATTTCCTAAAAATGAAATGTGTGAAAAACAACTAA
>JAEYZB010000277.1 GCA_023428205.1 Bacteroidota bacterium
ATGCTGCGGAGTATTATGAAGACGTCTTGAAAGCAAAACCGGATGACATTAAAATCATTCACGTTTTGGCTGAGCTGAATAGGAGTTTACGCGACTACAAAGCTGCCGAAAAATACTACGCAATGGAGCTTAAAAAGGATAGAGAAAAATGGCCTAATGATTGGTTTTTTTATGCGCAAATGCAAAAAATGAATGGAAACTATGAAGGGGCTAAAATAACATTCCAAAAGTACCAAAAAGTTCAATTGGATAAAAAAGAGAAAAGCTATAAAAGTATAGCGAAGTTGGAGATTCGTGGTTGCGATTCGGCAGCAGCATGGCTGGCAAATCCTTATAAAATAAAAGTAGAACACGAGGAGGGTGTTATTAATAATATCCAAACAGATTACGCTCCGCGTCCGTTAAGTGGAGGCCGTTTATTGTATGCATCATTGAAATCGGATACAGCAATCAATGTAACAAAAAACGAACAAGACTATTACTCTAAATTATATATCGCAACCCGTGAAGGGAAAGAATGGATAAAGGATTCCAAATTAGGTTATCCGCCAAATGACAGACAGGCACACGTTGGTAATGGTGTGTTTTCTGCTGACGAAAAATTGCTCTACTACACGCGTTGTGTGGAAAAAAACCCATCGGTAATGCAGTGTGCGCTGTATCGCGTTGCTAAAAGCGGTAGTAGTTGGGGAGAGCCGGAAGAGCTTAAATCGCTTAATAACCCTGAAGGAACAGCGTCTCAACCTGCCTTGGGCGTTGATAAGAATGGCAAAGAAATTCTTTACTTCGTTTCTGATCGTGGCGGGAAAGGAGGCTTAGACATTTTCTATTCTGAAATTTTACCTGGAGGTAAATTCAGTGCACCTAAAAATGCAGGCTCAGAAATCAATACACCGGGAGATGAGTGGTCTCCATATTATGATGCCAAAACTCAAACATTATATTTCAGTTCTAATGGTCAAGCCGGATTGGGAGGAATGGATGTATTTAAAGCGGTTGGAACTCCTGGAGCTTGGGCTGTGCCGGCTAACTTAGGGGCACCGGTGAATTCATCAGCGGATGATATGTACTTTGTTTTGAACGAAACAGGCAAAAAAGGCTTCTTAGTTTCAAACCGTGTGGGAACCAAAACGCTTCGCGGAGAAACGAGTGGTGATGACATTTGGAGTGTAGCTATCAACGAAGAAGTAATTTTGAAAGCCTTGTTTGTTGACCGTAAGGATTCTACTAAAACGCCAATTGATGGCGTAGAAGCTTCCTTGTATAAAGTGGACGGAGAAAACTTTGATTTTGTCGGCAATCAAACGACTGCCGATGGACAAGCGGTTTACTATACTGCGAAACGTGGTGAAAAATTCAAAGTAAACGGAAACAAAGATGGATATTGGCCTACTGTAGAGAATGTGGCTGTTGATGAAAATGAGCCGGGGGATACAATAGTTCAATATTTCTTTGTTGATAAAATAGAGAAAAGCAAAATCAAAATTGAGAATATCTACTTTGAGTTTAATAAGTTCACGGTATTGGATTACTATCAGTTGAAATTGGATTCAGTATTTGGATTGTTGGTACAGCATCCGGGATATAGCGTAGAGGTTCAAGGCCACACAGATGCTAAGGGTTCTGATGAATACAATCAAAAACTTTCACAGAAACGTGCTGACGAAGCGAAAGGATATTTGATAGGCAAGGGAATTGAAGCGGCTCGTGTGATTGCGGTAGGCTATGGAGAAGCAACACCTATTGCACCGAACGAAAAAGATGGTGTTGATGACCCTGAAGGTCGCGCACGCAACCGTAGGGTAGAGTTTAAGATACTGCCTGATAAGCCGGAAGAGGCGCCAAGTATAGAATACGACAAGAGTGAGCCGATTCCGCAAACAAAAACAGGACCCGGGTTTAATTAAAAAGCCGTTGAAAAATAGCGAAATGCCACTCTAAAAAAGGAGTGGCATTTTTTTGTAGAACAAATAACGAGAGAACAAAGAATTAGAAAAATGGAAGTTTACAAATTTGGAGGAGCATCGGTGAAAGATGCCGCAGCAGTAAGAAACGTAGTGCGGATTTTGAAAGAGAATCCGTTTGCAGAAAAAGTAGTGGTGATTTCGGCAATGGGGAAAACTACCAATGAATTGGAGAAAGTAATTAATGAATATTACGCCTTAAATGATGCGTGGCAAAATTCATTGGAAAGCGTGTATGAAAAACATTTGCTTATCATCAACGATTTATTTGAAGGAAAAGAAAGTGAATGCACAAAATTAGTGCGCGCCTTGATAGATAATACATCGGATTTTTTGAAACACAACCAATCGCGCAACTATAACTTTATATATGACCAGATAGTTTCCATCGGTGAATATATTTCTACAACGATCGTTTCTGAGTTTGCGAATCATGAAGGGTTGGCGAACACATTCCTGGACGCGAAGCATTGCATTTTTACAGACAATGCCTACACCGAAGGAAAGATTGATTGGAAGAAAACGGAGCGCGCCATTCAGCAAGTGTTGCCTCCATTGTTTGAAAAAGGATTTGTGATTACACAAGGTTTTGTGGGCTGTACTCCGGAAGATTTTACAACGACTTTAGGTCGTGAAGGCTCTGACTATACGGCCGCGATTTTCTCGTATGCACTCAGTGCTTCTCGAATGACTGTTTGGAAAGACGTAGAAGGGATTATGAATGCCGATCCGAAAGAATTTCCGGATGCGCAATTCATCAGTGAATTGACATTTACGGAAGCGATAGAAATGACATACTACGGTGCAAGTGTTATTCACCCGAAAACGATTAAACCGATTCAAAACCGCAATATTCCCTTAGAGGTTCGTTCATTTGTCAATTCAGGAAAGCGAGGAAGTATTATTTCGGCAAACGCCAACACTTCGTTTTTGCCGCCAATTATCATCAATAAACGTGACCAAGTGTTGCTTTCGTTTTCAGCAAAAGATTTTTCGTTCATTGGCGAAGACCATTTGAGCAAAGTGTTTACCACTTTTGCGGAGCAACGTTTGCGGATTAATTTGATGCAAAATGCCGCAATCAGTTTTTCGCTTTGCGTGGATAACAAAAAGGAAAAAATTGATGCAGTAGTTGATGAATTGAGCAATGACTTTTCGGTAATCAGAAATGAGAACTTGTCCATTCTCACAATTCGTCATTACAATCAAGGAGTTATTGATAAGCTGACTAAAGACAAAGAAGTGTTGTTGCGCCAAATTTCGCGCACCACGATTCAGGTGTTAATGCGGGCATAATATTTTTCTTTTGGCGAGTATTTTTATATATTGACCAGATTAATTTGAGGGAATGAGAGTGCTTTTCTTTAAGCAGTTTATTTGTCTTTTGGTAGTGGGCTCTGTGCTTAATGGAAGTATAGATGTGCCTGATCAGATTCTATATAGTCAAAAAAATATTAATCGAATACACAATTACAACGAAATGGAAAGTATTGCTGAGCTAGTCGCTGAGAATTGGCTTAGGCTTGGCAATGTATTCCCTGAGCGGAAAAATGATGATGCCAACGGGACGAGTACATTGCAAAAAATGAATGTAGATTGGCTATTCGCCCCTGTATTTAATATGTATGACCTTTTTGTTTTTCAGGTAGAAAGAGCGTTTTTCTCTGATAGATACATATCTCCTTTACTTTATGTATTTAGCGATACAGAAAGTCCTCCTCCCAATTTATAAAAGTTTCTAGTCAGGTATTCCTGAGTTCTTGTTTTCTGCGAATCTGTCGGAAAACAAGTGAGTCTGTTATGCCTTAAGGTATAACAATGGTTATATTTTGGAAAGCTAAAGCTAATATATGTTGATAATAGGAACGGGTGGACTGGCAAAAGATATTGCAGGGAATGTGTCTAAGCATATTGATCAGGAGCAATATGTTTTTTACAATAATACGAAAGATGCCCCCGATAAATTTTTGAATCGCTATAGAGTAATTAATACACAGAGTGAAGCTGCTGAATATTTGAGGTTGGTAGACAGCCGATTTACGGTTGCCGTTGCAAATCCATTGATGCGGATGAGATTGAATGAAAGGTTTAAACGCGAAGGAGGGACATCCCATTCATTAATGTTTACTGACCCTCAAAGTGTCTCCGCTTTTTTGCAGATGGAGAGCGGTTGTATTATTCAGTATAATACAATTATAAGTAGTAATACTTACATAGGAGAAGGGGTTTTTATTAATTGTGGTTCGGTCATTGGACATGATGTTATTATTCAAAAGTATTGCTCTTTTGGTCCGGGTGTTCGTGTTTTGGGGGATGTTGAGATTGGAGAGTATTCATATGTAGGAACAGGAAGCATCATTATGCCGGGGGTGAAGATTGGGAAAAAGGTGCGAATAGGTGTGGGAAAAGTAGTGGAGACAAACATTCCGGACAATACTAAGTGGTTGTAATTTTGAGGAACAAGGAGAAACTTTTTACATCAGGATAAGTGTGCTGGTTTTTTTCACCCATTTATGCCCCAAACAATTTCTCAATATCCTCAAACGCAACGGTTACAAACGTAGGCTTTCCGTTCGGGGCTTTGTATGCATTTTCGCAGGCAAAAAGTTCGTCAATTAGCGTTTTCATTTCGGAGGCTGAAAGTTTTTGTCCTCGTTTTATTGCGGTACTTGACGCGAGCGATTTCGCGAGGTTTTCGCGTTTAGAAAATTTCGTTACCGAAAGATTATTCTTGTATTGCTCAATCAGTTCTTCAAAAATTTGGCGTTCGTTATGGACTACCACATCAGCCGGGAAGGCGCGAATGACAAAACTATTTCCGCCAAAATCTTCTACATCAAATCCCAGCGCTTGAATGTCGGGTAAAATCTCAGAAAGAATTTGCGCATCAGCCGCAGGGAATTCTAAGGTTACAGGAAAAAGTTGTTGCTGACTCGTTTGGTGCGCATGTGCCATTTGGCGAATGTATTGCTCAAATAAGATGCGTTCATGAGCTGCTTGTTGGTCTACCAAAATGAAGCCCGAACGAATGGGAGAAACGATATATTTTTGATGTAATTGATACGGCAAAACGGCTTCTTTTTGTTCTTCTCGAAACAAATTTTCTATTTCTGGGGTAGTCCTTTCGGTTTGTGTATCTGAAGCTCGCGAACTGCGTGTTTCGTAAAGTTTTTCCCAATTGTCCTGTGGCCTTTCGCGCTGAAAATTCGTGTCGCTAAAGTCATGTGCGAATTTTTTATCCATTTTCACGCTCGGCTGCGCTTGCTCTACAAACCACGAGTTTACTTGTCCGAAGGTTGAGTTTCTATTCAGCGCATCTTCTTGTTCAAAATCCAATGTAGGCATTACGGAATAAGCTCCCAACGCGTGCTTCACCGCCAAGTTTGTAAACGTATAAACCAGCTTTTCGTCCTCAAATTTCACTTCGTATTTTTGCGGGTGTACATTCACATCGATGCGTTTGGGGTCAACGTCAATGAATAGTACGAAAAACGGGAAATATTCTTTTGCTAGCAGTTGGTCGAAAGCATTCGTTATCGCATGTTGAATATAGTTTGACTTGATGAAGCGCTTATTCACAAACAAATACTGCTCACCGCGCGTTTTTTTTGCAAGGGCAGGTTTGCCCACAAAGCCGTAGATATTCAGCCCTGCGGTTAGTTCTTCTACAGGTACTATTTGAGCCTCATATTTTGCATCAAATGCTGCACAGATACGCTGTTTCAGGTTGCCGCTTTTGAAATGAAAAACCTCTTGCTCGTTGTTGTAAAGTTGCATTCCCACTTTCGGATTTGCCAATGCAATACGCATAAACTCATCGAAAATATTTTTCATTTCTACATTATCCGATTTCAAAAAATTTCTGCGCGCAGGAACATTGAAGAATAAATTTTTTACGGCAATACTCGTTCCTTCAGGCGTTTGGCAGGGTTCTTGGCGAAGGACCTTCATCCCTTCAATTTCTATCAACGTACCAACCGTTTCATCGTGCAAGCGCGTTTTCATTTCCACTTGCGCAATCGCTGCTACGGAAGCTAGCGCTTCTCCCCGAAATCCCATTGTGAGAATATTAAACAAATCGTCAGCCGTCCGAATTTTAGACGTGGCATGCTTTTCAAAACACATTCTCGCATCTGTTTCGCTCATCCCGCAGCCGTTGTCAATAATTTGAATCAGCGTTTTGCCCGCATTTTTCACAACGACTTTTATTTGTGTTGCCCCTGAATCAATGCTGTTTTCCAACAATTCTTTCACCACCGAAGCGGGGCGTTGAATCACTTCGCCTGCGGCAATTTGATTGGCAATATTATCCGGTAAAAGCTGGATACGGTTCGACATAAAGGAGCGCGAAGATAAGAAAAAGTAGTCAGGAATAAGAGGCAATAAAAAAGTCGCAGTGATATGGCTCTTACATCCAAATTTCCTTGTTTTTCCAAGCCAATCCCAAAAATAAGCCGAGGTATGCCACGGAGGCGACTATCTTAATG
>JAEYZB010000038.1 GCA_023428205.1 Bacteroidota bacterium
CTCCGGCAACACCACCAACAACATTTCCGACAAAGCCCCCCGTCACCTCCTCTACCTAAGAAATATCCATTATTGATAATGCCGACAATGGAAAGCGGATGAAGGTTACCTGAAGTATAAGAAGGTAAAGTGGGTAACGATGAAGTTACTTCCACGTTCGGATACACATTTACTAAAACACATTCACGCACTCCGGCAGGAAGCAACGAACTATTTACAGCTTGTAAATCATAATTCATATAATCCATCGGTATATTCACTTTCACACACGGTTTTATATACACGTTATATGTTAGAATATGAATTTTATCACCACATACAGCCAATAAAATGATAGGGACGTTACCTCCATCCGCAAAAACATCTGCTTTTACAACAATATCAACAGATCCAGAGTTACTGATACTTGTATTTCCTTGTGTGTACACCTGAACACCGGAAGGCGGGGTCGCCATCCAACTTACATCTATAATTTGAGCTCCGTGTGTTTGCTGAACGGTAAGTGTAGTGAATGCTGAATCTAAAAATGTTCTGTCTATCGTATCTGTATTGTGCGACAGCGACATATTAAAGTCACACTCGTAGCAATTTCGCTCATACACTTTCAGCCAACATTGACCGTTCCAATATTCAATAACACTATCAGTCGTATTGAACACCGTTAAACCGTTTAAAGGATTCCACACTGCGTTCATTTCAGGTGTGGTCAAGCGGGACAAGCCTAACCCTTTTTTATTAGACTCCAATTGCAATACCGCACTAGAGTCCGGTATCAAAATATTAATTCCCACTTGTGCATGAGAATGAATGAAAAACGCTACTAAAATAAGAGTAAAGGTAATTTTCTGCATGTGTTTCGGTTTCGATTGTATGCCAAACTTAGTAAAAATATTATTCATTATCCAAGTTTTTTTCGCTTCGCGAACACACAAATTATTTCCCTGATTATTTTAGGAAAACAGAATCCTTATGCTTACATTTGAGAGTTATATACTTTGAACTCAAAAGAAATAAACAACTATTTTATGGAAGCTGCTATCGCACCTCCTCAAACGAAACAAATCCCAACGAGCTCCAATGTGCCGTTGGAGGAAATTTTTCGTTTGTATAATTTGCAGAAAAAAAATACGCAAAATCTAAAAAACACTACCGCCAAAGAACGAAAAGCGAAACTGAATAAACTCAAAGATGTTTGTTTGGAATGGCAATCTAAAATCCAAGAAGTCCTGTTTAAAGATTTGCATAAGGCCCCTATTGAAGCAGATTACTCAGAATTGTTTGCTGTAGAATCAGAAATTCGTCACGTTGTTGCTTCTTTGGATGAATGGATGACGCCCAAAGAAGTAGAAACGCCACTGATGTATATAGGTTCATCGTCAAAAATCGTATTTGAACCGAAAGGCGTTACGCTCATTATGTCACCATGGAATTATCCGTTTCAATTACCGTTAGTAAATGTAGTAAGTAGCGTGGCTGCAGGAAATACTGTTATTGTGAAACCTTCTGAATTTACCCCACACACATCGGCCTTACTGAAAGAGCTTTTAAGTAAGGTATTCCCTGAAAATGAAGTAGCCGTAATTGAGGGCGACTATACTGTGGCTGCAGAACTACTAAAATTGAAGTTTGACCACATTCATTTTACAGGCTCTCCTGCAGTAGGCAAGGTGGTGATGCACGCAGCGGCAGAACATTTAACCACTATAACATTAGAATTAGGCGGAAAATCGCCCGCTGTTGTTGATGAGTCTGCCAACATTGATGCCGCGGTAAAAAAGCTGACTTGGGGAAAATTTCTGAACGTTGGACAAACGTGTATTGCACCTGATTATGTGCTGATTCACGAATCAAAAAAAGACGAATTCATCTCTAAATTTAAAAGCAACCTTGAAAAATGGTTTGGCGAAAATCCTGAAAAAAGTCCCGATTTAGCGCGTATCGTCAACAATAAGCATTTCAATCGATTGAAAAACATGTTAGACGAAGCGGTGAAAGACGGAGCCGTGATTGAAGCAGGCGGAGCCACGAACGAAAGTCAAAATTATTTTGCTCCTACACTAATCTCCAATGTTTCTTTAGCCAGCAAAGTTATGAACGAAGAAATTTTCGGACCAATACTGCCGGTTATCGCCTATCAAAATATTGATGAAGCACTACAAGTAATCAATGAAAAAGAAAAACCATTGGCATTATATGTGTTTAGTGGAAAATCAAAAGCCGCAGATTATGTAATCAACAACACCAGTGCCGGAGGAACTTGTATAAATGACAATATCGTTCATATTACGCAGTCCAATTTACCGTTTGGAGGAGTCAATAATTCAGGGATCGGCAAATCGACAGGCTATTACGGCTTTAAAGAATTTTCCAATGAACGCGCGGTGCTGAAAGCCTTGCACAGCGGTAGTATTGCAATGCCACTATGGTTTCCATATGGCAAATTAGCCAACAGCATTACTAAAATTATGCTGAAATTTTTCTAACGCTTAAATTATGTTCTAGAATGAAAAAAATAATGTTTGTGTCTTTATTGTGCGTAGTTGCAATATCTTCTTGCAAAAAAACGGAAGATCCCTATGATGAGGTTACCGAACCAATAACATTAGTAAAACCTAGTTCTACCACCGTGAATCTGTCAGAAAATGATGCAATAGAAATTGAAGTAAAATACACCACGGATCGCGCTATCAATTACGTGCAAACATTTTATCAGATTGATTCTTCAGGCAACCCGAGTTTTGTATATACATATCCCGATACATTAGCAAATATAATTTTAGACGCTAATAGTGCAGAATTGACAAATCGTTACACTTACACAGGGAGTTACACCGTGCCGGATTCGTTGCCAACCAACACCAAAATTCGTTTCAAAACTTCATTTAAAGCAGGAAATTTGCAATACAGCAAAGAGTTTAAACTAGTAGTAGATAGCCTATAAGTTATTTTATAACGGCAATCTTGGTTGTACCTAACGTACGTTCAGACGTAGAAACTATCAACGTATAAATACCACTTGTAAGGGTCGACACATTAACCGTTTTGTTTTTTGAAAATCCTGCTCGTTTTTTTGCACCATTTGCCCCAACAAGTGTGATAGTCGCATTTTCAGGAATATCTCCTTGAATAGAAAATTCTGTTGTAGCAGGATTCGGATAAACCGAAATCTTCATTTTTTCATTTTCAGAAACTCCGCTTACCGGTTGTGTATATTTCGCCAAAAAAATATCCTGTAAACCTGCTGGCGGCAAGGTTATTTCGCCAAACTTAGCAAGATAAGTATAATATCCTGAGACATATACATTCCCTGTAACATCCGTGTTTATAGCTGTCCCGCAGTCGGTTCCGCTTCCTCCCGCATCTTGTAACCAACGTAAATTTCCATTTGCATTATAACTAACCATAAATATCTGTCGCTGGTCATAACCCGAAATCGTATGTTCGGAAAAGGTTATACTGTTTTCATACAAACCCGTTGCATACACATTGCCCTGTGCATCACACGAAATTCCATTCACCATATCCAAATCTAACCCTTGGCCGCTTCTTGCCCATACGCAGTTTCCATTCTCGTCATATTTAGCGATAAATGGGTCATTATATCCTGCATTTGCCAAATAAAATGTATCGAAAGCCGCAGAACCACTCATGTTTCCACACAAAAGCAAATTGCCTTGCGTATCGTTGGTAAGAGCTGTACTTACATCATCATAGGCTCCGCCTGCTTTCGTAAGCCAATTCACTACGCCATCATCATTTATCGAGCATAAAAAAACATCATAACTTGCCGAAGAAGAACTGACAGAAAAATTTCCTAAACTCATATTTAATGAATAATAACCCGCTACTGCCACATTCCCGTCAGGCAATACAGTCAACGAATTAGAGACATTGTTAGATGACGAAACTGGTTTCATTGCCCATGTAGGATTCCCAATATCACTCAATTTCATGATATATGACTGAACAATACTCGTAGCGGAGAGTGTTGAATCTCCAATTTGCATACTTCCACCAAACGTACCGCAAAGAAATACATCATTACTTACATTCACTCCGATAGAATATGCCACATCGTCCAATGTTCCACCAAAACTTTTTAGCCACAAAATATCACCCGAAGAATTCAGTTTCACAACATAAAAATCTGTTCCACCATTACTTTGTACCGTAAAATTTTCGACTGTCATTGACCCTTGAAATGTACCACAGAGGTAAATATTATCTGTAGCGTCCAATGCCATTCCCATACATTTATCCACACCCGCACCACCAATCAAGCGAAACCATTGCAGATTTGCATTACCATCGTACTTCGCTACAAAACCATCTGAAAGTCCGTTCCCTATGTAATACGTTCCGCCAAATGCGGGATTACCGGCAATATCTCCACTCACAATCACGTTATTGTCTTGGGTAAAACGAATATTTTTCGCAACATCTAAACCGTTTCCTCCTTCGCTAATCGCCCATGAATACTGAGCCTGCACCGAAAATGGTGTGAAAAAATGAGCAAGAATTATGAGGTACGTGAAAAGAATGCGCATAAATTGTTTTGGTAGAACAAACATAAGAAACTAATGATATTTTCGCGCTGAATTATGAGAAGTGTCGGCAAATTATTTCTGATTGTTTTTATTGTATTATTCACAATCATGACGCTGTTAGTCGGTAGTGTGTTTTTATTTCAGGATAAATTGAAAGCCATTGCGATTAAGCAAATCAATGAATATATTAACGTTCCTGTTTCTGTGAAAGGCGGAATTGATGTTTCTCTATTCACCAACTTCCCGAATGTATCCGTAAATCTGAATGATATATCCATTTCCGACCCGCTTCGCCAAAATCAAAATCTCGTTTCGCTTGGTAAAGTTTCTTTGCTTTTCAACTTATACGAAGTGTTTGACGCGAACAAAAAAATTCGCGAAATCGTGTTGGAAAACGGAACGCTATTCCTGTTGGAAGATGCAAAAGGAAAAATGAATTTCGACATTCTGAAAGAAACTGAAGACACCACTTCTTCCGCATTGGAACTCCAAGCTGTGCTATTCCGAAATATTGATTTGAGTTATAAAAGTGTTCCAAGTAAAGTGTTGTTTCGCACTAAAGTAAACCGCGCAAAACTCAATGGAAATTTTGGCGATAAAATTATGACTCTGAAAAATGATGCCGATTTCGATTGGAATTTTTTACGCATAAACACTGACACTCTCAACATAAATAAAAACGTAAAACTCACGCTAAACCTCACCCTTAATAAGGACAAAAAGAACACGCTCATAGAACCCTCTACGATGAAAATCGGAGACAACTCATTTTCCGTAAACGGCAGCATCAATAATGCTTTTAAAGAGTTTACCGAGCTGAATATTGATGTGAATTGCGAAGGGAAAGAAATCGCTTCTCTTCTATCTCTTTTACCCAATTCGGTGCAACAAAACATGCAAGGCGCGAAAGGGAAAGGCGAATATGCGATAAACATTACTGTTTCCGGTAGAAGCGGAAATAAACAAACTCCTAAAATAAAAGCTCACGCGAAGCTAAAAAACGGAACATTGACTCTTCCGAAATTAGCAAATGACATTGAAAATATCAATATGGAATTGATGTATGACAATAAAAAAGAAGT
>JAEYZB010000069.1 GCA_023428205.1 Bacteroidota bacterium
CCCGAAAAGCTCAGCGAAGTGTGTTGATAGTCGTTCAACTCGTAATCCACCGAAAGAAAGCCCCATTGTTTCAAATAAAAACTTGTACCCAACGTAAATTTCAGCGGACGCGTATAACTGAAGCGATACGGGGCAGATGTAAATGTATCCGATGGAAATGTATAATCTAAGCCGTCATTAGCTTTCAATACAGCAGTAGTTGCCATTGACATACTTTCTCTAATACCAAACCAAGATGGAGTAGTAAGCGATGCTCCGATTCGCCAAAACGGAACGGGACGAACAATAATACCCAATTTAAAATTCACACCTACCCCACTTGCCGAATAACTTGTTTCCTGTTTGTAATTTCGGAAACCATAAATGGAATCATCAACCGTTGAAGTTTCATTGTAAACAATATCGCGGCTATAATTTATCCAAGGAATCCCTATTCCCGCTCCGACATATACTTTGTCGCTTACATTACCTGAAAAATTTATCGCAATTTCGTTTGAACCTCCACGCTCGCGATATGTACCACTTTGTTGCACAGGTGCATGGACTCGCTGATAATAATTTCCACTTGCTGAATCATAATCTATCAAATAAGTATCCCACGCCTGTACAGCTCCGGGAGAATAATAGCTATACGTTATCGGGTCATTAGTAGCCATAATTTCATTGAAAAGCCCATCTATCTGTGAATTATTATTGTTTACCCCCTTAAACACCCTGTCTGTATTGAAATCTGCCAACCGCTGGTATGCTACGCTCGCTTGAAAAAAATTCGTAGGCATTCCTTTGCGCTTAATAGGCACTGCCAACACCGCTCCTATGTTCGGAGCGTACACCTGCAAACGGTTGGAAGAAGATTGTGTGCCAAGAAAATCAGTTGTGCTGTTATTTATCAAAAAACCTAATCCGCCCGAAATTTCAGTTCCTCGGTACAATCCCAACCCTGCCGGATTGGAAAACGCACTGCTCAAATCTGCGCCCACTGTACTAAACGCGCCACCAACGCCAATCGAACGAGCAGTTCCATTTATGTCATTCATCGAATAGCGAAGCAACTCTTGTGGATACGATTGTGCGTTTACATTTACACAGAGATAAGCGCTTACCAAAAGCGTCATTATTTTTCGATTAAAAATCATCTGTTTACTTTTTCTGTTTTTTGTTTCACAATACCGGAAGAACATAATTAATATCTTCCTCCGGGACGTCCACCTCCTCCGCCAATGTTGCCGCCACGAGAACCTCCGCCTCCACCAAAGTTGCCGCCTCCGTTATTTTGAAAACCTCCACCATTACTTCCTCCAAAGTTTCGTGAACCACCTCCATTGTTAAATTGGCGAGGCTGTTCCATCTGAGGACGTGATTGTTGCGGAGCTTGTGGACGTTGTTGAACTCCTCCATTATTGCGCGGAGCAATATTGTTGTCATTGTTCGGACGGCTGTAATTGTCATTCCGCGGTTGAATGTTCTTGTCATTCGTACGCGGATTGTATTGCTGCACATTTCCTCTATCCATCGGACGACTGTTGTTATAGTTCGGACGAACATTTTCATTGTCATTACGCGGCTGAATGTTATCTATGTTTTTGTTCGGCTGAACCGGTTGCATATCTATAACGTTCGGACGAGTCGTGTTCACATTAGGACGAACATTGTTATTATCATTGCGCGGTTGAATGTTGTCTATATTTCTGTTCGGCAGAACCGGTTGAGCGTCTATAACATTCGGGCGAGTATTAATTGGTTTCACCGGTGTAATCGTATTGGTATTCACATTCGGTTTAGCCAATTCAGGATTTGCTCTTCCTCCTTCTGAAGGATTCACCAAAGTTGGACCATTGGTTGCATCTGTTTTACCACTTCGAGGCACGGCACGTCCTGGTACATTGTTTCCTGAATTTACATTCGGTCTGCGCGGTCCGCTTGAGGAATAATTTAGCTGATGGTAGTCGCGATAATAACCATTCCCGTAACCGTAACCGCCTCCATAATATCCACCTCCGTACCCATAACCATAGTAAGGTGCCCCCCAATAATTTCCATAGTATGGATATCCCCAAACACCTCCATATCCATAATATGGATAGCCTCCGCCATAAAATCCGCCATAATAAGGATATCCAAAGTGTATTCCGAAATAAGGGCTAAACGCACTATATCGCCAAGGATTATAGCCCCAAGAACCATACCAAGGGTCATAATAATTATACGTATATATAGGCGTATTCCAATAATAAGGGTTGTACCACGGGTCATAATAACCTACCGTGTAAGCCGGAGTATAATATTTACGCACTTGCACGGAGTAACTCACATCATTATCTCCATAATAATCGTCTTCATAATAATCAGAAGAAGCATTATCATAGGAAGACGAATAGCTCCCATTGTTGGTTCCATAGCCATCATTCACGGAATCATCATCCTTTTCCGTATTTGACGGAGAAGAAACGGGAGCATCGTACTGATGCTGATAATCTGTTGTTGTAGAATTGGAATTTGACGAACCCGAATTGCTTTTCGGGTTATAATAAACATCATCTTGCGCTATGGCAAGGTGTATCATTCCAATTGTTGCCACAAAGAATAATATGAATCTTCTGGTTTTCATACCGTGCATTTTTGATTTTACGAATGTAATTATTTCTGCAATTTCGAAGCCAATCTCGCTCTCGCAACACCGACTTTTGCATTAATTGACAGCAAAAACAGCAAAAGGTTTCTTTATGGGCAGAAACGATTAACAGATATTTTGAATTAAGAAAAATCGCTTATCAAAGCAGGCGTTTTTTTTGCTAATTAAGTCATCAAAAGTATGTACATAATTCATGAAAAAACTGCAACGTGCTCGTTTTTTTCTCCCATTTACACGAATAAAAAAAGGCGAACCAAAGTCCGCCTTTATATAGTCTTTTAGAAAGTTGATTATTCGCCTCGTTTTTCCAATGTTTGGAGCAATGCAGCGATTTTTTGTCCACCACTTGCTTGCAAACCACTGATAACGTTTTGCGCAGGTGATTGCAACAAGCCGATAACTTCGCCCAACAATTCTGCTTTCGATTTCAACGCAGCCAAAACCAATAATTGGTTATCGCCAACGAAAATATCAGAATCAATGTACGCACTTTTCAAAAGCGGACGAGCATTTTTTTCGCGGAATTGTTTCAAGACTTTTGCAGGCAATGAACTTTCTTTCGAGAACAAAACACCTGTCGGTCCGTTTAATGATGGGTACAATGCGTCATAGTTTCCACCTACTTGTTCTAGTGCTTTGCGAATCAATGTGTTTTTCGCTACGCGAAATTCAATGCCTTTTGTGTAGCAAAGTCTGCGAAATTCGTTTGTTTTTTCAACTGTCAAAGTTGAAGCATCGCATATATAGAAGAACGGTGAATCTGCGAACTTTTCTTTTAGTTCAGCAATTTCGTTCGTTTTTTGTGCCTTATCCATTTTTTATATCAATTTAATTGGGGGGTGAATAAATTATAATCCGGCAACGGTTTTAGTGTCCACGTTAATGCCTGGGCTCATTGTAGAAGCCAATGACAACCCTTTGAAATATGTTCCTTTCGCAGTAGCCGGTTTCATTTTTGAAATTACTTGTAGCAAAGCTGATGCGTTGTCAATAATTTGCTCAGCAGTGAATGATACACGACCAACCGAAGTATGAACGATACCAAATTTATCTACTTTGAAAGCAATTTTACCTTTTTTCACCTCCTCTACAGCTTTACCTACTTCAATTGCCACAGTTCCTGATTTAGGATTTGGCATCAAGTTACGAGGTCCGAGAACTTTACCCAATTTTGCGATTTTCGCCATTACGTTTGGAGAAGCAACTACTACTTCAAAATCCATCCAACCGCCTTCGATTTTTGTAACATATTCGTCCAAACCTACAAAGTCAGCACCTGCTTTTTTCGCTTCTTCTTCTTTATCTGGTGTAGTCAAAACCAAAACTCTTTTCGTTTTTCCTGTCCCGTGAGGCAATGCTGCCGTACCGCGAATAGCTTGATCGGCTTTTTTCGGGTCAACCCCCAATGCGATGTGTAAATCAACCGAAGCATCAAACTTCGCAATGTTTACTTTTTTAACCAATGCCGCTGCATCGGATAGCGAGTACAACTTTTTGAGGTCAACCAAGGCGTTTACCACCTTTCTTTTTTTTGTTACTTTCATTGTTCTTGTTTTTGTTTTATGTGGTCAGCGAGGCGAACCCACCTCTACCACTTTATTAAGTAAAAAGTTTATCAATGTTGAATCTGAAAAGCACCCGCCATTTAAGACTAATACTTTACAGCTTTTCAACTAAAATTATTTTTCCCAAGGTGCTGCTCCTTCCAACGTAAAGCCTGCACTTTTCGCTGAACCTGCAACCATACTCATTGCTGCTTCAACCGTAAAACAATTTAAATCAGGCATTTTTTCTTCGGCTATTTTTTTAATAATATCCCAAGAAACAGAACCGATTTTTTTACGGTTTGGTTCAGCCGAACCTGCCGTTTTTTTCGTCAATTCCATCAACTGGTTGTGAGCTGGTGCGGTTTTGATGACAAAATCAAATGATTTGTCTGTATATACCGTGATAATCACCGGACAAGTTTTGCCCATTTTATCTTGCGTACGAGCGTTAAACTGTTTGCAAAATTCCATAATGTTCACTCCTTTTGAACCTAATGCTGGTCCAACCGGAGGCGCAGGGTTTGCTTGCCCGCCTTTTACTTGAAGTTTTACAAACGTTTGAATTTCCTTTGCCATAGCTATTGTGTGTTTACGTTTTTACTAAATTTTTAATTACGCGATTTTTTCCACTTGCATAAAACCTACTTCTACAGGCGTTTTGCGACCAAAAATTTTCACGGTTACTTTTAATTTTTTCTTCTCTGAATTTATTTCTTCTATTGTACCATTGAAGTCGTTGAACGGCCCGTCAATGATTTTTACTTCTTCATTAATGATAAACGGCTCAGCCATTGTTTCACCCGCTTCCAACATTTCATCGGCTTTACCCAACAATTTTTGCACTTCAGCAGTGCGCAATGTTTCAGGATTTTTGCCACCCAAAAAACCCAAATTCCTTTGTACTT
>JAEYZB010000109.1 GCA_023428205.1 Bacteroidota bacterium
CAACTCTTTCGGGGAATTTATATGCTTCGGGATTGCCGAAAATTCAAGAAACGTTTTTGAATCTTCGCTTGAAATCACTCAATACAAACATGAACGACATTCGCCTTTTCGCACCAACGTTAAGCGATAAAATTCCCGCGAATGTAAATGCCCTCGGCAATATTCGTTTTAGCGGAAACTTAGATGGTTTCGTTTCCGACTTCGTAGCACACGGAAATTTAACGACTGACATCGGGAATGCACAATCGGATTTGAATTTCAAATACAATCCGAAAACCACCGCCAGCAAATATTCGGGTAGCTTACAGTTAGAACAGTTTAATCTCGGAAAATGGTTTAACGACACCACTATCGGCACAGTAAGCGCAACAGCTGAATTGAATGGGAAAGGCGTGAAACTCGCTACCCTTGATTCGAAAGTAGATGGCACGATTGATTCCTTCACATTCAAGCAATACACCTACAAAAACATAAAACTCAACGGACGTTTACGCAATAAATCATTTGAGGGCGACATCCTAAGCATAGACCCGAACATAGACGTAACTTTTCACGGCAAAGCCGACTTAAGTGATAGTATTCCGGTATTTAATTTTAGCGCACTAGTATCAAATATTGCGCTGAAAGAATTACGCCTTTCTCCGATAGACTACCGATTTCAAGGCATCATGAACGCCAATTTTTCAGGAAAAACCATAGACAAACTAAATGGTTTACTGGAAGCAAACAATTTGGTGATATGGCGCGAAGACGAACGACAAACTATCAGAAACATCTCTCTTCAAGCACAGAAAAAAAATGATGGCACAAACGAATTGCTTTTTTCCACAGATCATGCAGATGGGATAGTCTCGGGCAATTACGCTCTGACTGCATTGCCCAAAGTGCTAAAAAATTATTTCTACAGAACGGTCTACCTTATTGAAGACACCGCCCTACTTCCGGCACAAGATTTTACGTTCAATTTTGAAATCAGCGACAGCTTTCCGCTATTGCGAATGGTTAACCCGAACTTAAAATTCATTGGCAGTTCATATCTGCGCGGGTCACTGAACAGCGCTCAAAAATCTTTGCATCTCAAAGGATTCATTCCTGAATTTACTTACGGGAATTACACCGCTGAATACATCAATATCTTAGGCGACCTCAACAATCAAAGCACGACTGCGATTGCTAATATTGACCGCTTGTATGCCGGAGATTCATTGTTGCTGGATACAATAGCATTTAACTTACACAATGTAAAAGATGGCTATGTCGTAAACACACAAATTCACGACCGGAAACACTACAACCGCATCAATTCTGATATTTTCCTAAAACCGCAAGCCTCTCAGGCGGACTTGAGCGTAGTGAATATGGACGCTTGGTTGAGTGGTAAAAAATGGAATGTTTCATCAGAAAACAGTGTTCGCATCAGCAAAGGAAGAATTGATATCCACAATTTAATTTTCAATTCCGATAATCAACGAATAGCGTTAGAAAGCTACCGTAAAAATGACGACAAGGACGCTTGTATAAGCATTCGGCTTTTAGAAACCTCGTTGGGAGATCTCGTTTCCATTTTCACTCCGAAAATAAAAAGCATTTCCGCCTCGTTAAGCGGGAAAATTGACATAGAAAACATCTTCGGAAAACTGTTGGTGTTAGCCGATGTTAATGCTCAAAACATTCAAATTGACAAAGAAAATTTGGGCTCTTTTGCCGTTAAGTCGGTATTGAATAGCGAATTGAACCGAATAGAATTAAACGGCTTGATGAGTGGCGCAAACAGCGCAACCATTTCCGGCTACTATAATTTGCAAAAAAACAATCAACGATTAGAGCTACAAGCAGACTTGGACAACGCATCACTTTCATTTTTAAATCTGCCGTTTTTCGAAAAATATGTACGCAATGTCCGTGGAACCTTTGGCGGCAATTTGCATATCGCAGGACCATTGAACGCATTGACATTGGACGGGAAAATCCACATCAATGAAGCCGATGTGGTGGTGTCTTATTTAAACACTCGTTATGCCATAAGCAATGAAGATATTGTGCTAAGCAAAGACGGATATTTTGACATTGGCGACTTGCGAATTCGCGACATAAAAAACAATACCGCCACAGGAACCGGACGAATCTATCATTCCCACTTCAAAAATTTCCGTTTAGCACTCTCTGTTAATGCCCAAAATGTAATGTTTTTAAATACTACAGCAAAAGACAATACCGTCTTTTACGGTCAAATTTTCGGCACAGGGCGTGTTGCATTTTCAGGAACCATTCCTGAAGTGGATATTACCGCCAAAGCTCAAATGACGCAAGGAACACATTGTTATATACCGATTAATTCGTCTTACGAAACAAACAAATATTCCTTCTACAATTTTATTGACAAAAAAGCGGATTCACTGAAAACCATTAAACGGGAACAAATAAAACTGAAAGGCGTTAACCTGCGATTGGTAGTGGAAGTAACGCCTGAATCTACTGTGGATATTCTACTTGATCCTGTGGCAGGCGATGTGTTGAGCGTGAATGGCTCATCACCAAGTTTAAATATAGAAGTACTACGCACAGGAGAGTTTAATATTCGCGGACTATATGAAATTACCAAAGGAAACTATCTCTTTACCTTGCAAGATATCGTAAACAAACGTTTTCAGTTGAACCCGGGCGGAACCATAAACTTCACGGGAAGCATCTACAAAGCACAGTTGAATGCCGATGCGGTGTATAATGTTCGCACCTCTATGTATGACTTGATTTATGACCCGGCTCAAGTAGAATCAGGCCTTTCTGCCGAAGCCGAAGCGCGCGCCAAAAACCGTATCATTACTAAACTATTATTGAAACTTACCGGGGTTTTGGAAAAACCCAATGTCGCATTTGATATTGCTCCGCAAGATGTGGATCCGCTCATTCGCTCGCTCGTAGAAAGTAAACTAAATATCATTCGAAGCACCGAATCGGAGTTAAACAAACAGGCCTTTGGATTGCTTGTAATGAATCGTTTTCTTCCATCGGGCAGTTCTGTTGCGAACGGAAGTTACGTGGGCGGAAGCGCGATAAACACCGTGGGAGAATTTCTGTCTTCACAGATTTCCCGTTATATGGGCAATTTGTTTGAAAGCGTGGGCGTGCAAGGATTAGACATCAATTTGAACTTTCAACAATACGACCAACAGAACTTACAGAATATTCCCGGCACCACTCCCGCGCAATATGATAAACGGAATGAAGTACAGCTGGCTTTAACGAAACGATTTTTCAATAATCGACTTTCCGTAAGCGCGGGCGGAAATTTTGATTTTGGAGACAGAACCACGGACGATGGAGGCACACCAAGAAGTAGCT